>NZ_DATGNR010000032.1:0-10246 GCF_035306605.1 Xanthomarina sp.
TACCGTTAGTTTTGCAGAAGTGGAAAGCAGTTTGGTACAGATTTTAAAACGTTGGAGCGATGTAACCGAAGTGGTACACATAGCAGATAAATGGAAAGGTGGGAAATTAATTCTAGAACCAGGAGATACCAATTTAAAATCAAGTGAAGTGCCAATCGATACGTTTTTCCATAAAATTACTATGGTACGTGATAGATTGCGTGTTATGGAGCAAAAAATCAATGCTAGTAACTTAAGTGAACAAGAAAAAATAGACTTACAACAGTACATTACAAGAAGCTATGGTAGTTTAACCACGTTTAATGTGTTGTTTAAATTGAAGGAACAGCAGTTTGTCGGACAAAAGAAATAAGTTTTACATGCAAGGTTTAGTGGTTGTGTTTAAAAGAAACTTCTAAATCAACACCCTAAACCTTGAATTTTAATGTTCTAATGGCCTGCCTTTTCAGGCAATAAGGAATAAGTGTTATTTCTTTCCAATAATATGGTCTATTTCTAAGCCAAAAAGTAGCATTTTATGAAAGGTTGGGAGTTTTGCGCCACTTTCAGTGGTAGTCCAATTGCTCCATGAGGCTTCCAATCCGCCAATAGGTAAAATGTCTACCCACATTTTAAAGCTTTTTGGATGGCCGTTGTTTTTAAACTCCCATAAATAGGAGTCTCCTGGAGTTGTTCCTCCGGAGGTATAAGTTATTAATAAGGCTTCTTTGCCTTCTTCAGTAATTACCAAGCGTCTTTCAGTTCCTTCATCAAAAACCTTGTAAGGAGCCACCAACCAGAAGGAATCGTTATTGAAATAGTTAAGTGCCTTTTCAACAAGTTCGCCTACCTGTTCTGCAGGAGCTTGTACATCGTTGATGTAGGCTTGGCTCTTGCTTGAATCGTTTAAGTTCAATGCTACTTTAAATTCTTTCCAATAAACATGACAGATATTTTTATCCTTTTGCCATTCAAAATGATGCCTTTTTTTAAACGTCCATTCAAGGTAATTTGTGTTTTTGTAGGCTTCGTAATCAAGCGCGTCAAGCATTTTATATGCTAGAGCATCGGCTTGTTCTCCTTGAATTCCTTGAGGTAGTTCTTCGTTGTATTTAAAATATACAAAACCATAGAGTAATAGGGTAGGGAGCGTGAGGAACACTATAATACCTAGAACAATTTTAATAACTCGTTTTGTTTTTTTTACCATGGTTTCGTTGACTTAAGTGAGTTTTAATTTACAAAAATAAGCACAGATTGAGTATTTATAGTCTTTAAGATTATAAAATGTTTAGTATGCTGAATAAACAGGGGGTGTTTTTAAAAAGCTAAGTGAGAATATCATTTAAAATCCAACAGCTGTGTCATCGCCTCGTTTATCCGCACCTCCTTCTAAAGTGCCGTCCTCTAGGACTAAAATACCATCTACAATGCCAATTACAGGAGATCGTTCTTCATTGATGGTATATCCTTTCTCGGATAATTGTTGGATTAACTCCTTGTCGAATGAATAAGGTTCCATCCTAATTTCATCGGGTAACCACTGATGATGAAAACGTGGTGCATTAACAGCTTCTTGCATAGTCATCTTAAATTCTTCAACATTTAAAATGGTTTGTAACACAGAGGTTATAATGGTAGAACCTCCCGGAGTTCCAACGGACATAAAAAGTTTTCCGTTTTTTTCAACAAGAGTAGGCGTCATAGCGCTTAACATGCGTTTTTCGGGAGCAATACTGTTGGCCTCGCCTCCAACCAAACCATATACATTGGGTGTACCAGGTTTGCTGCTAAAATCGTCCATTTCGTTGTTTAAAAAGAAACCGAGTTCATCCACATACAATTTAGAACCGTAACCACTATTTATGGTTGTCGTAACAGCAATAGCATTCCCAAATTGGTCAACAATAGAGTAGTGGGTGGTTTCGGTACTTTCCTTAGGATATAAAACTTGTTTAATCTCCATGTGATATTCTTCAAATTCACCATATGTCACGCTACTAGATGCTGTGGCTTTCTCAAAGGAAAAATTACTCATTCTCTTTTCTAAATAACTGGAGTTTAAAAGAGAATCTATTGGAATGTTAACAAAATCAGGATCGCCAAGATAATAGCTTCTATCAGCATAGCTTCGACGTTCTGCTTCGGTAATAACCTGAATAGCTTTTAGGGAATTATGACCATATTCACTTAAAGGATAAGGTTCAATTTGTTTCATAATTTGCGCCAAACAAATTCCTCCGCTTGAAGGAGGCGACATCGAAATAATATTTAAGTCTTTGTATTTGAAGGTGATTGGATCTCTCCATTTGGCTTCATATTTCTGCATATCCTCTAAGCGAATAAGACCTCCCTTTTCTGTTATATAATTAACAAGAAGTTGGGCGGTTTTACCTGTGTAAAACTCGTTTTTGCCATGTTTAGCTATGCGGCTTAGAGTATTAGCTAAGGCTATGTTTTTAATGGTGTCGCCAGCTTTTTTGTTTTTGGAAAAGATAATGTCCTTGCCATTTACAGCTCTGAAAATACTATCATATGTTTGGAACCTGTTTGCCTGTTTTTCGGTAACCACAAACCCTTTGATAGCTAAATCTATAACAGGTTGTAAGACTTCAGAAACAGCTAGCTTGCCAAATTTTTCTTGTGCAGCAAAAATTCCAGCTACGGTTCCAGGAACACCAACAGAATACCCACCAATAAGACTTTTATTTGCAACAACCTGGCCTAAAGAATCTAAATACATGTTTTTAGTTGCGGCTAAAGGAGCTTTTTCTCGGTAGTCCAAGGCTCCGGTTTCACCTGTGTTTAATCTATAGACCATAAATCCACCTCCCCCAAGATTTCCTGCATAGGGATAACATACGGCTAAAGCCATTTCAGTGGCCATCATGGCATCAAACACATTGCCACCTTTTTCTAGGATGTCGCTACCAATTTTAGAAGCTTCTTGCCTGGCCGATACAACCATGGCTTTTTGCGTTATCAACCCGCGGTTTTCAGAAGGAGCTTTGATTGGGTTTTTACAGGAAATAAAACTCGTTAGAAAGCAAATGATGAAAAAAATTCGTGTCATGATTGGTTTAAAATTTGGTGGGATATCTCGTCTCTTTTAAGAGTGGCAAAAGCTATTAATTCTTCAAAAAATGCACTAAACTCAGCCTCAAATTCTTGGTAGTATGCTTGTAATTCAACTGTGGCTTTATGCATGCCTGACACATATTTGGTGCGTCGGTTCATACCTTCTAGAACTTCTTGTATACCTTCAATATGGGCATAGTTTAATAACCAATTTCCAGAAATCATATAGGGCATCATTTTTTGGGTGCGATCTGGTAAAATATCGAAATGACTATGTATAAGTTTATAAAAATTTTGAACGTATATATCTAATGGAACTTCAGAATAGGTAGACCAGTTTTTGGCCAAAAAGTGATCGTATAAAATATCAACTATCACACCACTGTAATGACTATAATTTTCATGAAGTCTTTTGGTGCTTTGTCTTACTATGGGATGTGCATCGGTAAAAGTGTCAATTTCACGATGAAGTAGTATGCCTACTTGGACTTCTGGGGGATAGCCTTCGTACTTGTTTCCTCGAATACCATCTGCCATAAAATTCCCAATGGTTATAAGTTCGTTATTACCTGATAAGTAAATATGTGCTAGAAAATTCATTTTGTGAATTTACAACTTAGTCTTGAAATTTTACAATGTGATTTACAATTTCTAATTGTATATTTGTTAAAACTAACACAAAGTAGCTATGACATTAATAAAATCTATATCAGGAATTCGTGGAACGATTGGAGGAGAGGTAGGCAATAATTTAACGCCTATCGATGCGGTTAAGTTTGCTTCGGCTTATGGTACATGGTTAAAACAACAACGGAACAAAGAAAATTACAGAGTGGTTGTTGGTCGTGATGCCAGAATTTCGGGTGAGATGATACAGAATTTAGTTATGAATACGCTTGTTGGTTTAGGTATCCATGTGATAGATGTAGGATTGTCAACCACACCAACAGTGGAAATAGCTGTGCCTATGGAACATGCCGATGGAGGAATTATTTTAACTGCCAGTCACAATCCAAAACAATGGAATGCCTTAAAGCTTTTAAATGCAAAAGGTGAGTTTTTAAATGGAGTAGAGGGAGCTAAAATATTAGAAATTGCTGAAAGTGACTCCATGTCATTTTCCGATGTGGATAGCTTAGGGAAAATAACTAAAAATGAAGCTTATATTGATTTGCACATTGATGCGGTTTTAAACTTAAATCTAGTTAATAAAAAAGCCATTGAAGCGGCCGATTTTAAAGTGGTAGTTGATGGCGTTAACTCAACAGGAGGGATTGCTATTCCTTTGTTGTTAGAGCGTTTGGGAGTGCAAACGGTTAAATTGTATTGCGACCCTACCGGACATTTTCCGCATAACCCAGAACCATTAAAAGAACACTTAACAGATTTGTCAAATGCCGTAGTTAAAGAAAATGCCGATTTAGGTATTGTGGTTGATCCAGATGTAGACAGATTGGCTTTTATGGATGAAAATGGAGAGATGTTTGGGGAAGAATATACTTTGGTTGCTTGTGCAGACTATGTGCTAAGTAAAACTCCTGGAAATACGGTAAGTAATATGAGTTCTACTAGGGCCTTAAAAGATGTTACCGAAAAACATGGTGGTACCTATGAAGCCAGCGCCGTAGGTGAGGTTAATGTCGTGGAACTGATGAAAAAAAATAACGCGATCATTGGTGGCGAAGGAAATGGTGGAATTATATATCCAGAATCTCATTACGGACGTGATGCTTTGGTAGGCGTAGCTTTATTTTTGAGTTTGTTAGCAGAAAAACGCATGAAAGTAAGTGAGTTACGTGCTAGTTACCCAAGTTACTTCATGAGTAAAAAGAAAATAGAACTGACACCAAACTTGGATGTGGACGCTATTTTAAAACAAATGGAAGCGAAATATGCACATGAAACCTTAACAACAATTGATGGGGTTAAAATAGACTTTGCTAAAAGTTGGGTACACTTACGAAAAAGTAATACCGAGCCTATTATTCGAGTGTATACAGAAGCACCAACGCAACAAGAGGCCGATGAACTAGCAGACAAGGTTATTGCAGAAATTCATGCTGTAGCCAGCTAAAATACAAGTATTAAATATCACGGGTTTTCTACGAAATTTCTAGGTGTTACGAAATGATGCTAGGAAAATTGTTTTGAATATGAAGTAATAGACACAGACTATTAATAGGCTTTTTAAGACAGTGTGATTAAAAATTCAAAAGGATTTTTCAAATAGGATGAAACTTAAAAACAAAACTATTTAGTGGAAGTTCGCTGGTACTTTATCTCGATGTTTCCATCGCTTATGCGTCCATAGGTAGTACTCAGGAGCTTCGTAAATTTGTTCTTCTACTAACTTTAAGAATTTGTCTGTAATTTCGTAATCTGGGTAATCGTAGGGATTATAAGCAATGGTTTGAAACGTTGTTTCATAATAGCCGCGCTTTAACTTTTTAACAGCAAAAAACACAACCGACATATCTATTTTTTTAGATAACATTTCTGCACCTGTATGTACAGGAACAGTAATACCCATAAATTTATTCCAATGATATGCTTTGTCGTGTTTTGGCGATTGATCGGCTGCAAAGCCACAGATAAAGTTCTCTCCTTCCTTTTTGGCATCTAATAGAACAGAAATACTTTCTTTAGTTGTAATCAACTCACTGTTGTATTTAGCACGAATACGTTTAACTAATCGGTCAAAATACTTGTTGGCAAGTCGTTTATAAATAGCATATCCTTTTATATTCATATAGGTTTGAAGAATCAAAACCCACTCCCAACTACCATAGTGAGCACACATTAACGCAATACGTCTATTTTCTTTTTCAAGTTGTTGCATTAACTCAATATTAGTAAACGTGAAGCGTTTCTTCATTTCAGCTTCTGAAATAGTCATAGACTTAATGGATTCCACAACCATATCACATAAGTGATGATAGAATTTTTTAGTGATGATTTTAATTTCTTTATCAGACTTATCTGGAAAAACCAATTGTAAATTCTCTCTCACTGTTTTAGTCCTATAACCTAGAATACGGTAAATTAGAACGTAAACAGCATCCGAGAAAAAGTAAAGAACTCTAAATGGTAATATGGAAATAAGCCATAAAAACGGATAAATTAAAATGTAGGCAAGAAATTGCATGAATTAATTTTAGATTTGCAGAAACAAATATATGTTTTATTTAAAAACTAACGATAAGAATCTATGGGCAATTTAAGTGTTGTATTACTGGTAATAATAGCAGCAAATGTAATAATCTCTTTTAAGGGATTTGGTGATTTCGCTTTTTTTGAGAAATACAAGTTTAATGTGGGAAGCATTCATAGAGGTGAAAAATTCAGAATGTTTAGTTCTGGCTTTTTGCATGTGGATACAACGCATTTGTTTTTCAACATGTTTACACTTTATTTCTTTGCCGATATTGTCGTAGCTTATTTAGGGACCTTGTACTTTTTAGTAGTGTATATAGGTAGTTTAATGTTGGGAAGTTTACTTTCGTTTTATTTTCATAAAAATGAATACCATTATAGTGCTGTTGGGGCAAGTGGAGCGGTTACGGGTGTTTTGTATTCGGCGATATTACTACAGCCAGATATGAGTCTGTACCTGTTTTTTATTCCTATTCCAATTCCCGCTTATGTGTTTGGAATTGGTTATTTATTGTACTCAATTTATGGCATGAAAAACCAATTGGGAAATATTGGTCACGATGCCCATTTTGGAGGTGCCATCGGTGGATATGTAATCACCTTAATTTTAGCGTCTTGGTTGTTTAAAGAGCATTTGTTGATGATTGTTTTATTAGCAATCCCTATTGTACTTTTATTTGTATTGAAGAAATTAGGGAAGTTATAAAACAAGAAAGCCTTTCAACATGTTGAAAGGCTTTCTTGTTTTTAATACGATTCCTGTTAATTTAATAGCTCGGCTATTTTAGCATCAAGCGCAGAACCTCTCAAATTTTTAGCAACAATAATTCCTTCGCTATCTATAATGTATGTAGCAGGAATGGCTTCAATAGCATATTGCTTAGCCACCGGGTCGTTAAAGAATGCCAGGTTAGAAACTTGGTGCCAAGTTAAATTATCTTTTTCTATGGCATCTAACCATGCAGCTTTAGCGTCTTTTTGGTTCGGAGCTCCATCTAAAGAAACGCCAATTATTTCAAGACCTTGATCTTTATATTTCTCGTAAACTTTTACCACATTCGGATTTTCCTTTCTACAAGGTCCACACCAAGCAGCCCAAAAATCAATAATAGTTACTTTTCCTTTAATGTCATCTAAACTAACTAATTTTCCTTCAGGGGTAGGAGCAGAGAAGCTCGGTGCTTTAGTACCTACTTCAACTGTTACTTTTGAAAGATTTCCGTGGATGGCTTTTCCAAATTTACTAGAGGCCACTTCTTCAGAGAACGAGTTAAAAACGTCTTGTGCTTCAGCTTTGCTGATGCCTTGCCCCATTAATATGTTTCCTAAAATGGCAGCACTTGTAACTAAGTCGGGATGTTTTTTAATTAAAGCGATGTGTCGCTTATTGGTTTCGTCTAGCAATTGTTTGAATTCATCTTGAATGTCATCCATTCGCTCATGGTCACCCTCATTTTTGGCTAATCTAAAAAGCCTCCCTAACTCAGCATTTTTAATTTTTAAGATTTCAGAATCTTTGTGGTATATTTTTAATAAGTCATTTTCCTTACTTCCTGTTACTACAGAATTTTGAAGACTATCCTTGTAAATTTTTAAAGACATACTTTCGTTTCTAACCATCAATGGAAAAAAACCGTTTATGCCTTCAATGTTTAAATAATAAAGGTCTGGAGATTCTATCTCTCCTTTTAGGGTGAGTTTTCCGTCTTTAACTGTGGTCGAATCTAAAATAACTTCTTGAGAACCATCGAAACTTAGTAATTTAGCTTTTACATTGTTAAGTGGTTTATCAATGTTCGCTTTAATAAGAAATCCAGTTTGTGGGTGTTCTGCTTTACATGAAAAAAGCAGAGTTATTGCAAGAAATAAAGTAGTAATTCTTTGTACCATAATTAAGTTTATTTAATAAAATTTTATGCAAAGATACTAGCTTTTAAAAATTAAGGCTGTTAATAATAGCTTAATATATTGGTTATAATATGTGCCGGTATTTTAGTATTTTTGTAGGATGACACAAAACGATACTATTGTAGCCTTAGCTACTGCTTCTGGAGCAGGAGCTATAGCGGTTATTCGCTTATCTGGAAAGGATGCCATTACTATCTGCTCTAAATTATTTAAATCCATTCACAATAAGGATTTAACCACTCAAGCAACGCATACCATTCATTTAGGACATATAATGGATGGAAAACGAACCATTGACGAAGTTTTAGTATCGGTGTTTAAAAACCCGAAATCCTATACGGGTGAGGATGTAGTGGAAATTAGTTGCCACGGGTCCATGTATATTCAACAGGAAATTTTACAATTGTTTTTAAGAAATGGTTGTAGAATGGCCGATGCTGGAGAGTTTACTCTTAGAGCATTTTTAAATGGAAAGTTGGATTTAAGCCAAGCAGAAGCTGTTGCCGATTTAATTGCAAGCGACAACGAGGCTTCGCATCAAATAGCCATGCAACAAATGCGAGGTGGATTTTCAAGTGAAATAGCAAAACTCCGTGAAGAACTATTGAATTTTGCGTCATTAATAGAATTGGAACTGGATTTTGCGGAAGAAGATGTTGAATTTGCGGATAGAACCCAATTTAAAGAATTGGTGGAACGAATTGTATTAGTTTTAAAACGTTTGATAGACTCCTTTGCTGTAGGAAATGTGTTGAAAAATGGAATTCCTGTAGCTATAGTTGGAGAACCTAATGTGGGAAAATCTACTTTGTTAAATGCCTTGCTAAACGAGGAACGTGCCATAGTTTCAGATGTGGCTGGAACAACTAGAGATACTATTGAAGACGAAATTTCTATTGGAGGAATTGGATTCAGGTTTATTGATACAGCAGGAATTAGGGACACTAAGGACCTAGTTGAAAGCATTGGAATTAAAAAAACCTTTGAAAAAATAGAACAAGCCCAAGTAGTTATTTATTTGTTCGATTCCGAAAAATACAAAGTGCAGTGTTCGGAATTTAAGGTCGAGCTTGAGAAAATAAAAAATAAATACCCTTTAAAACCTTTAGTTGTAATTGCTAATAAAATTGATAAAGTAGACGATATTCAGATTGCTGAAATGCAAGCCGAAATACCAGAAATCCAATTGCTGTCAGCAAAAACAGGCTTTGGAGTGGAGCAGCTCACAAATAAATTGCTAAACCTTATCAATACAGGCGCTTTGCGTAATAATGAAACAATTATTACCAACACAAGACATTACGACGCGCTTTTAAAAGCCTTGGAAGAAATTCAAAAAGTAAAATACGGTTTGGAATCTGATTTGTCAGGAGATTTATTAGCTATCGATATTAGAGAAGCCCTATATCAATTTGGATTGATAACTGGAAGCGTTACTAACGACGAACTTTTAGGCAATATATTTGCTAATTTCTGCATCGGAAAGTAATAACACTTCCTTTGTTTAGTCAAAGCTTTATTATACAGTAGATTAACGCAAATTACCTTCCTTTACTTGTTGCTAATTTGCCTATTATTGTGTATCTTTCGTTACTAATCTGTTGCTATAGAAACAAGTTTTGTTGCTAACAACAGATCAGTTGTTACAGAAGAAACCACAAAACTTTTCGGATTATGAAAGTTACACTAAGAAAACGCAATCAAGGTGGTATGACCAGTTTGTACTTGGACTACTACCACAAAGGCAAACGGAAAACAGAGTACTTAAAGCTCTACTTGGATCCTAAAGCCAAAAGCAAGGACGAAAAGGAAGTCAATAAAAAAACTTTACAGTTAGCCGAAACAATTAGGGCACGGCGACAAATTGAAATCCAAAACGGTGTTTATGGATTCCGTGACAATGAGAAATTGAAAGCAAGCTTTGTAACTTATGTCGAATTACTTACCGAAAAACGCTTAGACAGTAAAGGAAATTATGGGAATTGGGATAGTATGCTAAAGCATCTAAAATCTTTTGTGCCTATGGATATAACTTTCTCCGAAGTCAATAGAAAGTTTGTCCAGGACTTCAAATACTATATTGATAAAAATCTCAGAACAAAGAGCAATCAGCCCTTATCTCAAAACT
>NZ_DATGNR010000033.1:0-66881 GCF_035306605.1 Xanthomarina sp.
ATCAATATATTTTATTAAAACAAATTAAGATTACGAAATGAATCTAGATTTTTTAAATAACTAATTGTCAATTTCAATAAAATCTTTACAAATTATCCCAAAACTCTGGGTCTTGTTGATCCATATCCAATTGATCATTATAATAAGGATTTTCAAACCAAGAATTATCTTCTCTCTCATGTGATAAATCAAAATCACTTTTATAACCTCCGAAATCACCATTTTTATCTAGGTAAATATCACCTTCACATAAACCTTTTACACTATATATTAAGCTAATAAAGTTTGAAAAGTCACTATTTGCACTTATTAAATCACTAACTCTCAAACTTATTTCTTTTTTTATTAATTCCTTATATAGGCTTTCAAATTCTTCAGTGTTATCTTCTGATATAAATAGATCAATAAGTTTATTGTTATTATAATAATTTGAATTTGATTTAATTTCATATCGCATAAACTCATCAAAATTCTTATCAATTCTCCAATTATTTTTTAGTTCCCTAGCACAGCATGCGCTACTAGGATTTAACAATAAAGAATCACATAATTTATCAACACAATCAAAATACCGATTAATTTCTAGTGGACTACCCTCAAAAGTCAAAACATCTAACCTTCCTTGTCTATACTTAATTGGTAAAAGGTTCTTAATTTTAATTGCCTTATCAAAGCATTTATATGCTTCAAAATAATATTCTAGTCTATTATAAATCTTTCCTTGAACATATAGTCCGTATTCATCAACCTGAATATCCAAATACTTTTCTATTGCATCTAATGCTAAATAATGAAATTTTTTATCTGTATAGTTAATGAGTAAAAATGCCTTAACAAAATAATAAGCTGATGGATCATTAAAAGAATAATTCATATCATGAAACAATCTATAGTCCCATTGTCCATGAGATATAATCCATTTATCTTTAATACAATCACATGTTAAACTATTCAGTCCTGCTTTGAAATATTCATAAGCTTTATCAAATGATTTTTTCAAAGTATGTTTCATCCCTAGCTTAAAATAATTTTTTCCAATTGCTTCAAGGTTATTGCATTTTTCCAAATCTTCTATCATATTCATTTATATTTGAAATAATGTGATAAATAAAAAATATTCTTCCTTTAAGTAAGCAACCCTGAATACTACTTCACCGATATAGTAACAAGTTCTGACTTTAACTTTTAAATAGTTTGAAAACTTCTCTGAACATTGATCATGGTCTTCTTCTGAGTATCCTGCAATACTAATTTCGTTTATAAAACCATACAATATATTATCATTCATGAGAAGTATTTAATTATAAAGATAAACATTTTGTAGTATTTTAAGGTTACAGTATTTAATCTTTCATATTGGATTTTTACCTAATGGTACAATTGTCTGATGAAAGATTAGAAAAATTAAAAACTTCAGTTCCAAAAAAGATAGGAGAAAGAGTTAAAACTTTAAGAAAACAAAAAGGTCTCACTCAAACCCGTCTATCTGAATTAGTTGGAAAAGACAGGCAATATTTATACAAAATTGAGAAAGGTAAAGTCACACCTAATATTGTAACAATCTCAGCAATCTCAATAGCCTTAGAAATTCCCTTGACTGAATTTTTTGATATTGAAATTTAAAAACAATTGTAATTATAGCTGATAACTTATTTAGTTATTCATCGCTTTATACAATAAGTCTAATTCATATTAAGCCTCTAAAAAACAACTTATTGTATCAAATATACAATACTTTATATAAGGATTATTGAGGGAAACCGTAACGGTTAATTATTTATTATTTACTTGACATATTTCGCCTAAAAAGTTGACAAGTTGGCAAATTGAGAAAACAGGACTAGACAGTAAATTATCCAATCCTGCTATACAAACTCAACCTATGAATTTTTTATTAAGTCTTATCATCTCCTCACTAATCTTCTTCTGTACAATCTTCCCATAACTATCTTGTGTAATCTTCATACTTGAATGTCCTAAAAGCTCACTAACTATCTCCATAGGCACATCATTATATAATAATACGGTAGATGCGAATGTTCTCCTTGCCGTATGAGTTGTTAGTTTCTTATCAATACCAATAATCGTAGATAACTCTTTTAAATAAGAATTATACTTTTGGTTGCTGATAACTGGGAACACTTTACTATCTGCACTTCTGTATTTTTTAATTAACAATAGAGGTTTGGGAAGTAATGGCACAGAAAATGGCTTATTAGTTTTTTCACGTTTCATTTGAATCCATAAATTATCATCAAATCCCTTTAAGATATGACTTTTGTCTAATTTTGATAGCTCATTATAAGCTAATCCAGTATAGCAACTAAACACAAAAAGATCTTGTACTACTTGAAGTCTACGTTGAGTAAATACATGTTTCTCAAATTGCTCTAATTCTTCTGGTGTTAAATAAATAATCTCCTTTTTTACCTGTTTAGATTTATAAAGCATGAACGGATCTTTTTCTAAATAACCTTCTGCCACTGCCATTTTAATAACTTTTCTAAATCTTTGGATCTTTTTATTGATGGTTATTTGCTTTAATTTTTTCTCTACTTTAAAGTAATATTCTAATTCAGTCAGGAAATTAGCCTCAAGATGTTTAAGCTGTATATCATTGGTTTTATATTTCCTTTTTACAAATGTTTTTACATCATCTTTAATATACAGAAACTTGTTCCAAGTTACTAGCTTAATATCAATCCCTACAAGGGTTTTAAGCCTGTTTAAGTAATGTTTGTAGAACTCAATTACATTGTACTCCTTTTGTATTTTTTCGCCTTTAAATGTCTTGTATATATCTTCTGCTGTGAAGGAGTTTTCTTTAACTTGAAGCAATAAAAAAGCCTGAATAAGTTTTGTCTTAATCAGGCTCATTTCATTGTTTATGAAAGTGTTTTGGTCATTAGGAGGGTGGGCTATTTGCCGTTTACTATCCCAGTCATCAGGTTTAATAAATAATCCTGTGGCAAATTGTTTTCTTTTACTCATAAATGTCAATCTACAAAATAATGGAACTAATCCTTTTTTGTTTATTCTGCTTGGTGAAATGACAAATAAAATTTTTAACATATATGTATTCATAATTTTATATTGTATTGATTTATAGTTATTTAATATGCAACCCAAGAAATTTATGTTGCAACCCAAATTGTGTGCCTTTTTTTAATGAATTTCATGAAAGGATATAGAAAAGTGTAAAGTGCAGGTAGTGCAAGGAATGCAGTTATAATGGGGCATAAAACAAAAAAAGCCTCTACATTTCTGTAAAGGCTTTGTTTAACTTGCTCCTCCTCTTGGGCTCGAACCAAGGACCCTCTGATTAACAGTCAGATGCTCTAACCAACTGAGCTAAGGAGGAGTGTTGTTGTCTTTTTAAGTCTTTTTTCTGACTTCCACATTTTCTATTTCATCTGCTTTGGCAGTTTCTTAGTCATGTGTTTTTTGCGTTAGCGAGTGCAAATATATATTAAAATTTAGTTATTGCAAACAAATTTTAAAAAAAATTAATTAAAAATTGCTTTAAAGATATCATTCCCGTTTGCAAACAAAACTAAAGTAATTAATAACACGAATCCTACCAATTGTGCGTACTCTAAAAACTTGTCGCTAGGCTTTCTCCCTGAGACCATTTCATACAATAAAAACATTACATGTCCACCATCTAATGCTGGAATTGGCAATAGGTTTAAAAAACCTAACATAATAGATAAAAAGGCTGTAATGCTCCAAAATACTTGCCAGCTCCAATAGTTTGGAAATATATCGTAAATAGCTTTAAATCCACCTACACCCTTATAAGCACCTGTACTTGGAGTGAAAATAGCCTTAACCTGTTTTATATACGAACTCAATTTATCTTTAGACTTTACAAATCCAATTGGAATAGCTTCTAAGAAACCGTATTTTTGAGTTTCAAATTTATAATAACCCAATCTCTCAAGGTTATCTAATGTAATCCCTCCGTAAACAACACCAATTTTCCCTTCGTTGCTAATACTTAATGGGATTTGTAATTTTTCTTGATCTCTAACAATTGTAGCTTCCACTTCTTGTCCTTTAAAAGTTTCAAGAGCCGGAATTACCTCATCTATATATTTTGTTGGTTGTCCATTAAAGGCTGTAATGATATCGCCTTTCATAATTCCACTTCCTTTATTAAAAGATGAATCTGGAACATCGGCAACTACAAATGGCATTCTTAAATCTATAAATGATTTCTCTTTAGAATCTATTAATTGCGCTAAAAAATCTTCTGGCAAGGTGATGGTTTCTTGTTGTCCACCTCTTTCAATAACAACACTTTTTCCGAATAACACTTTTTCAGAAATCTGTGAAAAACGGTCTATCTTTTCACCATCTACGGAAATAATTTTATCGCCTGTTAAAAGTCCTGCTTTCTGTGCTACCGTACTTTCTATTAAAAGTCCATCCGTAATATTTTCATTTGGAAGAATTTTATCGCCATAATACCAACTCATTCCTATATATATAAGAATGGCTAATACAAAATTTACAGTAACTCCACCTAACATAATAATTAAACGTTGCCAAGCTGGTTTTGAACGGAATTCCCAAGGCTGTGGTGGTAGGGCCATTTGTTCTTTATCCATGCTTTCGTCTATCATTCCTGATATTTTAACATAGCCTCCAAGTGGCAACCAACCTATTCCGTATACTGTATCTCCAATTTTCTTTTTGAATAATGAAAACTTGACATCGAAAAACAAATAAAATTTTTCAACTCTAGTTTTAAAAAGTTTGGCAGGAACAAAATGCCCTAATTCGTGCAAAACAATTAATAAGGAAAGACTCAATAAGAATTGAGATATTTTTATAAAAAACTCCATGTATCTTTTTCTCTAGTATAAATTAATCTGCAAAAGTAGTGTTTTAACAGCATTTAGAAAACATTTACTTAGCTATTACTTAATTTTTTAACACGGATTTATTAATTATTCCTTGATTAGTTTGAAGTTGCACAAAAAACAAACCTGAAGATAAAGTCGATAGATTTAAGTTTTCCGTCCACGGTGTGGATAGCAACAACTGTCCTAAAGTATTATATACATGGATAGCACTAACGTTAATACTATTAGGTTTAGAAATGCGCACACTATGACTGGTAGGATTTGGATAAATTTGGAACTGATTTTCCAATGCCACCTGATCAATATGTAAACTCACTGAATTATATCTTGAAATTAAATCGGATTCTGGATCAAATAACACCGTGTCTACGATAAAGTCTACCGTTCTTAAAAAAGATTCATTATTTGTGGTATTATCTAAAACCAAATCCAACTCTTCCCCATTGGTTCCTATTACTCTTATTGGAACTGGAGCTTCGAAATATGAAACCGAAGGGTGACTTTGTGTTTGAGAAATAGAAATATAAATCTGATTACCAGCTGGCTGATTCCAAGTTAGAGAGTAACTTGGATATCCTTGATTGTATATCCAATCGTTAAAAAATTCGGTAAGATCCTGTCCACTTGCAGTTTCCATCACCTCTTTATAATCTTCTGTCTTAGCATAACCATAAGCTAAATCTGGATGATTTAAATAATTTTGCATGCCTTGAAAGAAATTATCGTCTCCAAGTTTTTTTCTTAACATGTGAGTTACCATGGCACCTTTATTATAACTCAACCTACTACTAAATATCCTGTTTATATTTAATGTATCGGAATCTGTTAAATAAACAGCCCCTCCATTTTGTGAAGTAATGGAGTTGTTAAGAGATTGTTTCCAAGACTTAAACTGACTATTCCCATCAAGGTGCTCCACTACAAGTCCCGATAAATAATTAGAAAAGCCTTCGTTTAACCAAATATCTTTCCAACTTCCACAGGTTACTTTGTTTCCAAACCATTGATGAGCTAATTCGTGAGCTATTAAACTTCTTCCAAAACTTCCCATAAAAGAAACCGTTGTATGTTCCATTCCACCTCCCCAACCAAATTGGGCGTGTCCGTATTTTTCGTTAGCATAAGGATATTCATGAAATAAATCTGAAAATAAATTCATAATATCAACCGTTACTGGCGTATTCGCCTGAGCGTAACTCAAGTTTTCCGGATAGACATAATTTATAATTTCAAACGGATTCCCATTATTTTCCACTGTATCAGAATACACGGTATAGTTGGTAACAGCTATAGCAACCAAATAGGCTGGAATAGGATATTGGTGACTAAAATGCGTGGTTTTATATGCGCCATTTACCGTTTGGCTTTGCTCCAAACCATTGGCAACGGCAATATATTCTTCGTTGGAAGGATTGTTTAACGGACTAGTAATATAGATATCCATGCTATCTATTTTATCTATTAAATCCTGTTTGCAAGGCCACCATCCTTTAGCACCATAAGGCTCGGAAAGTGTCCAGATTATTGGATCGCCATTATGAGTAGTTTGTTCAAAAGAACCAAAACCAGAGCTCACTGGATTTCCAGAATAGCTAATGGTTAAGGAATCTAAAACTCCCATATTTTGCACTTGATTTAAAGTAATGACCACCTCATCGTTTGAATTCTGAATAAATGAAAGTGGATTTCCTCGTTGTACTACTTGAGAAACGACCATATTATCAGAAAGTTCAAATGTAATTTCCGACAGGTTTTCCTTGGCTTCAAAATAGGTCGTTACATCTCCAGAAATAAATGCTTGCGATGGATTGACATTTAATTCCAATCTATGATAAGTTACATCATAATTTCCCGTATTCATATTAACACGGTAAAACATTTTGTTTAGAGCTGTTCTGGCCTCAGCATCTCTAATTTCATTTAGTGTTTTGACATAATCTTGTCCGAAAGTCATTATAGGTAAAAGAACAAGTAGGTAGGGTAAAAATCTATTCACAGTTATATATTTAAGATGTTAAATTTACCGAAAAAACACTTATCTGTCGTATTTTTGCAAATAAATCTCCCAAAAAATTCAAATTAAATAGAAATGCTCTCATTTTTTAAAGATTATAAATACTTCGCTATTGTATTTGCTTGTCTATGTTTGATTATAATTACCATAATCTATAATATATTCGATGTATACAAACCTTTACCTATTTATCAACCAGCCATGGTTAACACTGAAATGGTAGATAGTACGATTCAATACAAAAAGAAATATCACAAAATTGCCGATTTCAGCCTGATTAACCAAAATGGCGAAACCATAACGGCAGACTCATACAAGGATAAAATATATGTTGCCGATTTCTTTTTTACAACCTGCCAAACTATTTGCCCGATTATGACCGATCACATGGTTCTAATTCAAAAAGAAATTAAGGACGATCAGGATGTTATGCTACTCTCGCATACAGTTACTCCAGATATTGACAGTGTAGCACAACTCAAAAAATACGCCCTAGAAAAAGGAGTTATTGATGCTAAATGGAACTTAGTGACTGGAAATAAAAAAGAAATTTACGAATTAGCAAGGAAAAGCTACTTAGCCGTGAAAACAGATGGCCTTGGAGATGCATACGATATGATCCATACCGAAAACTTCATGTTAATTGACAAAAAACGTCAAATTAGAGGGTATTATGACGGTACCAACCCTGAAGATATTTCTAGATTACTTGAGGAGATTGCAATCTTAAAAGAAGAATATAAGTAGTTTTATAGGTTACAATTTTTTTAGAGAAAATTTTTATTCTACTTTTGCTTCTTTAAAATCAATCTAAATAAGCTTGCAAGTTACACTAGCACATCTAAAAAAAGGAGAGAAAGCCATTATAACTGATGTTTCTTCCATTTATATTCCTTTAAAGCTCCTCGAAATGGGTTGTTTACCAGGGAACGAAGTCGAGCTTCTTCAAGTGGCTCCATTTTCAGATCCTCTGTACCTTAATATAAACGGAACACATTTGGCTATAAGAAAAGAAACTGCCATGCATGTTTTAATAGAAATCTGTAATGAGTAAGCAACTAAACGTAGCCCTAATAGGAAACCCAAATACTGGAAAAACTTCAGTTTTTAACGCCCTAACAGGCATGAACCAAAAGGTTGGAAACTATCCAGGAATTACCGTAGAAAAGAAAGAAGGAATCTGCAAACTCCCTCGTGGTGTAAAAGCTCACGTTATAGATTTACCTGGAACTTATAGTCTAAACGCATCTTCATTAGACGAAAATGTGGTTATTGAGTTGTTATTAAACAAAAACGACAAAGATTTCCCAGATGTAGCTGTGGTAATTAGCGACGTTGAGAATTTAAAAAGAAACCTACTTTTATTCACCCAAATAAAAGACTTAGAAATACCTGTTATTCTTGCTATAAACATGGCGGATAGAATGAAATACAAAGGTATTTCGTTAGATATTCCTTATTTAGAAAAGCAGCTTAACACTAAGATTGCTCTAATAAGCACCAGAAAAAATGAGGGTATTGACAAGTTGAAAGAATTGATTTTTAACTACAGAGAGTTATCTGTTTCACCTTGTTTAAATGCTTCCGAAATTGACAAAAAATATTTTGAAGATCTACAAAAAGCATTTCCAAACCAATTATTATACAAACTTTGGTTGGTAATTACACAGGATGTTAACTTTGGAAAAACAGATAGAAATGACTTTGATTTGGTGGCAGATTTTAAAACAAAATCAAAAGCCGATTTAAAACGATTACAGCAAAAAGAAACTGTAAAACGTTACCAATTTATAAACCATGTTCTTAAAAAAGGACAAACCATAGATCTGAGTACAGCTAAGGATTTACGTATAAAATTAGATAGAATATTAACTCACAAAGTTTGGGGTTATGCTATTTTTATCCTTATACTTTTACTTATTTTCCAAGCCATTTACGACTGGTCTGAGATTCCTATGAATTTTATTGATGCTAGCTTTGCCTCTCTAAGCGATTGGACAAAAAATGCGTTACCAGCCGGTACCTTCACCAATTTATTAGCCGAAGGAATTATTCCAGGACTTGGAGGGATAGTTATTTTTATTCCACAAATTGCTTTCCTTTTCTTATTTATTTCTGTCTTGGAGGAGAGCGGTTATATGAGTCGTGTGGTCTTTTTAATGGACCGCGGTATGAGACGTTTTGGACTAAGTGGAAAAAGTGTTGTACCCTTGGTTTCAGGAACAGCATGTGCCATTCCAGCTATTATGGCCACAAGAAACATTGAAAGTTGGAAAGAACGTTTAATCACTATTTTAGTTACTCCATTTACTACCTGTTCCGCACGGCTACCGGTTTACTTAATTATTATCTCGTTGGTTATTCCTGATGGTCGTTTTCTAGGATTAAGTTATCAGGCTTTAACTTTAATGTTACTTTATTTAATTGGTTTTGGAGCTGCTTTAATATCAGCTATGATATTAAATAAAATATTGAAAATTAAAAGCAAATCTTTTTTTGTAGTAGAAATGCCCAACTACAAATTGCCATTAATTAAAAACGTGTTTTTAACTGTAGTTGAAAAAACAAAGTCCTTTGTATTTGGAGCTGGAAAAATAATTCTAGCCATTTCTATAGTACTGTGGTTCCTGGCGTCTTATGGTCCTGGAGAAGAATTTAATAATGCAGAAGAACTTATAACCGAAAGATTCGCAGATCAAAATTTATCAGAAGCAGAACTTGATAACGAAATAGCCTCTCAAAAACTAGAGTATTCCTTTATTGGATTAACAGGTCGTGCCATAGAACCTGTAATTAGACCTTTAGGATACGATTGGAAAATAGGGATAGCTTTAATTAGCTCGTTTGCTGCTAGAGAAGTATTTGTTGGAACTTTAGCCACTATTTACAGTGTTGGCAGCGATGAGGAAGAAACCATTAAAAACAGAATGGCTGGAGAAGTAAACCCTATTCTAGGTGGCCCCTTATTTAATTTTGCCTCAGGAATTTCTTTATTGCTATTCTACGCCTTTGCTATGCAATGTATGAGTACACTCGCTATTGTAAAACGAGAAACTAACAGTTGGAAATGGCCTGTTTTACAATTGGTTTTAATGACCCTTTTCGCCTATATAGTTGCATTAATTGCCTACCAATTATTAATTTAAGGTTTTAATAAACATTACGACTAAAACATTATGAATGAACTTTTCCAAAATATCTTAGCCTTTACAGCCCTTTTTATGGCTCTAGCTTTTTTAGTGAAGAAATTCTTTTGGAAAAAATCGAAGGCAAAAAAAGGAATAAAAGCGCACGATTGCGATAATTGCCATTAAAAAATTCGGTTTAAAATCTATTTTACCTAATTAGAAATTTCTAACTGGAGGTAATACTCTTCTTTTTTAAGGTTTCTGTTTGTATTTAAATTAGGTAAAATACCTAGGGCCATTATTGTAGATTTTTCAGAAGAAAATAAAGTGACTAATTTTTTGTTTATCCTTTTTCCTGGTTGAAATAATAACTTTTTCTGATCTATAACAACATCGTCTTTAATAATATCCACCAATACAGAAGCTTCTCCAGCCCAAACACATGTAACATCCTCTGGACAACGAGAATCAGATAAAACTTCGGAAAATTTTATCTGAACATCTTCCACATGATAGGATTTTCCGAAAAATAATTTCGCTACAATTTTTGGTGCTTCAACCTTTACATTTACCGAATCTTGAGAAAAGCCGAATAAAAAACAAAAAAAACACCCGAGAAAAAGAACTTGCTTCATCATAATATTATGTATAAATTAGTTTCAATATACCTCCTACCAATTATACTTTCTGAAGATATAAATTTTGTGCTACACTGTTAGAAACTGTCATCTCAAGTCCGTTAACTTTAATTTTTATCGAACTATCAAAAACTTCCTTATACAGCACTTCAATTTTTGTTCCAAGTTCTATTTTATTATTATTTAAATACTGCAAAAACTCCGAAGAACTATCGTTCACCCCAACACAACTATAGGTTTCTCCAATTTGGGCTTGAGCCAACATAATTTTATCTACTAGGGTAAAGTCCCCATGTTTATCTGGAATAGGATCTCCATGTGGATCATGGGTTGGGTAGCCTAAAAATGCATCTAGCTTGTCTATTAGTTTTTGAGATTTAATATGCTCTAACTGCTCTGCTAGCTCATGAACCTCATCCCAAGAAAAACACAACTTATCCACTAAAAAAACTTCCCAAAGTCTATGTTTCCTAATTACATTGATTGCTATTTTATTTCCAGCATCCGTAAGAATGGCTCCTTGGTATTTTTTATAGTCCACATAGGATTTATCAGCCAACTTCTTAACCATGTCTGTCGCAGATGACGCTTTTGTACTCATAGCTTCTGCTAAAGCATTGGTGCTAACCATCTCCTTTCCGTGTTTACTTAAGTGGTAAATGGTTTTTATATAATTTTCTTCTGTAAGCGTTATCATCTTAAATTTTATTACACACAAATATAAAACAATTAAATAACAAATATATTTTTAGACTAATCTAAATAGATATTTATATTTACTGAATTTTATTTAAAATAAAACTAATTTACCTGGTTGAGGAGAACTAAATGTAGACGCCGGATTTAAAGCTAATATTGGAAACACGTTTTATGTAGCACAACAACGTATTGCATTTGGGCAATTTATCTGAGACAAAGAACTTAACAACCACGATCTTTTATTTGGTACTGCCTTAGATATAATTATTATAATGACAACACCACAGCAACCCCAATAGCTAACGAACTAACAATTCCCTCTCTTTTTGTTCAAGATGAGATTAAGTTTAATTTAAAACAAAGTTTATTACTTGGTTTGCATTACGATTACGACACCCGCCATGGAAATATATTTACACCACGTATCGCTTATAAGTTTAAACCACCCGACAACGATATTTTTCGTTTAAATGCAGGAACAGGTTTTAGAGTTGTTCATTTATATACTGAAGAGCGCGCAGCCATAATTGGTGCTCAAGATGTAATTATTGAAGAAGAGTTAAAACAAGAAGAGTCTTATAACGTAAATATCAATTATCTAAAAAACTATATACTAGGAGCGGCATGCATTTTACTTTTGATACATCTGCATGGTTAACCTATTTTACTAATGCTATTATTCCTGATTATGATACCCATCCCAACCAAATTATTTATTCAAACCTAGAAGGCTATTCAATTCCAAAGGGATTGGTTTTAATGCAGATGCTATTTTTTAAGCTGGTATTAGAGCCTCTATAGGGGCCACTTTACAAGATGTTTCACAAACAAAGGAAATCCTTTTATCATAGCTAGAGCAGACGATCCGTTTGACGAAAATGTTATTTTCGATACTAGTGGAAATCTAGTTCCAACAGCAGACAATCCGTACACCTTAACCTTTAGTCCAGATTATGCATCTGGCCAAAACCAAGGCATTCGCTTATTCTTTGGACTTAGATACCAACTTCATTAAAAAATAAATAGTTTTTTAGTAACTTCGCAATAAATATTTAGACGGATGAAAAGATTTATTTTTTCCTTTATAATTCTTGGTGTTTTATTTAGTTGTAAAAACACCCAGGAGACCAATGGCAAACTAAACATAGTAACCACCACCACGATGATTACGGATTTAGTAAAAAACATTGGGGGAGAAAAAATCAACCTTCAAGGATTAATGGGAAGTGGTGTAGACCCCCATCTTTATAAAGCCAGTGAAGGTGATGTTTCCAAACTAGCAAACGCCGACCTCATATTTTATGGCGGCTTACATTTAGAAGGAAAATTAGTTGAAGTATTTGAAAAAATGGGACGTCAAAATATTAAAGCCATTGCCATTTCCGATGCCTTAAATCAGAACACGCTAATTTCTTCAAACAATTTTGCTGGCAATTACGATCCACATATCTGGTTTGATATAGATTATTGGATAGAAATCACCCAGTATGTAGCGAAGCAACTATCCAAAGTTGACCCAAAAAACAACGAATTCTATGAAGCTAATGCCTTAACCTATATAGAAAAACTTAAAGTTTTAAAAGAAGAATTGTATACAACTATAGCAGCTCTTCCGGAAGATAAACGTATTTTAGTAACAGCTCACGATGCTTTTAGTTACTTTGGAAAAGCTTTTAATTTTGAAGTCGTTGGCTTGCAAGGGCTATCTACCGCAACTGAGGCTGGGGTTCAAGATGTTCAAAAACTAGCAGTATTTATTATTGATAAAAAAATTAAAGCTATTTTTATTGAAAGCTCCGTTCCTAAACGAACTATTGAAGCTTTACAAGCTGCAGTAGTGTCTACCGGGCATCAAGTAGCTATTGGTGGCACACTGTATTCAGACGCACTTGGAAACGCAGGAACCGCCGAAGGCACTTACATTGGTATGTTTGAATACAACGTAAACACCATAGTAACTGCTTTAAAGTAAACCTTAAAAAGTGTCCGTTAGGACGAAGAAGTGACTTACACTTAATTCTTCAGCATCTATATAAACTAAAAATACCATAGGTGAACGAAATAAAAACAAATAAAGAGACTCCGGCTTTTACAGGTAAAATGGCGGTACAAGTAGATGATTTAACTGTTGCTTACAACTACAAGCCAGTACTTTGGGATATTGATTTAGAAATTCCAGAAGGTATCCTTATGGCAATTGTTGGCCCAAATGGAGCAGGAAAATCCACTTTAATAAAAGCAATTTTAGGGATATTAAAACCCATAGCTGGAAGCGTTAGCATCTACGGAAAACCTTACGACAAGCAACGTAAGTTAGTTGCTTATGTTCCACAGAAAGGAAGTGTTGATTGGGACTTCCCTACTACAGCGCTAGACGTCGTATTAATGGGAACTTATGGTAGCTTAGGATGGATTAAACGTCCTAAATTAAAAGAGAAAAAAGCCGCATTAGAAGCTTTAGAAAAAGTAGGGATGTTAGCCTTTCAATCCAGACAAATCAGTCAGCTTTCAGGAGGTCAACAACAACGGATATTCTTAGCTCGCGCCTTAGTTCAAGATGCATCAATTTATTTTATGGATGAGCCTTTTCAAGGTGTAGACGTCACTACAGAAATTGCCATCATAAATATTCTTAAAGAACTACGAAAAGCAGGAAAAACGGTAATTGTAGTACATCACGACTTACAGACTGTTCCTGAATATTTCGATTGGGTAACCTTTTTAAATGTGAAAAAAATTGCCACAGGACCAGTTAGGGATATTTTTAATGATGACAACTTAACAAAAACCTACGGCATTAATTATAAAGTAAGTATTCAAAAATAATGGACATCCAAGAGTATTTTTCTTTAGTTTTCAGCGACTATACCCTGCGTACTATTACCTTAGGCACAGCCATTCTTGGGGCTGTAACGGGTATGCTTGGAAGTTTTGCTGTACTACGAAAACAGAGTTTGCTAGGAGACGCTATTTCTCATGCCGCACTACCCGGAATTGCAATAACCTTTTTAATTACCGGAGCTAAGGATACCAACACCTTACTTATTGGAGCTTTGGTAAGTGGCCTAATAGGAACCTTTTGGATTAGAGGGATTATAAAAAAAACCCATTTAAAATCTGATACCGCCTTAGGTTTAATTCTTTCTTTATTTTTTGGATTTGGAATGCTGTTACTAACCTTCATTCAAAAACAACCCAACGCAAACCAAGCCGGCTTAGACAAGTATTTGTTTGGGCAAGCTGCAACTTTAGTGGAAAGCGATGTGTGGCTTATGGCTATTATTACCGGACTATGCTTACTAGTTTTACTGCTTTTTTGGAAAGAATTCAAACTCTTTCTTTTTGATTCAGATTATACAAAAACCCTTGGTTTTAACACCAATTTTATAGATGTCCTAATTACAAGTTTTATTGTTCTAGCTATCGTTTTAGGCTTACAAACAGTTGGAGTCGTTTTAATGAGCGCTATGCTTTTAGCCCCTGCTGCGGCTGCAAGACAATGGACAAACAGCTTATCAAAAATGGTGCTTTTGGCAGCTATTATTGGTGCATTTTCAGGAGTATTTGGAACAGCCATCAGTGCCAGCCAAAACAACTTACCTACAGGTCCCGTAATTGTAATTGTAGCTTCTGTGTTTGTGGTTTTTTCATTTATATTTTCGCCAAGTCGAGGTTTGCTATTTCGTCAAATTAGATTTATTGCTAACAGACGTGATTTACAGTTACAAAAAACCTTAGCCTTCATGTATCATATTGCCGAAACTCATGATAATATTTCGCATCCACATACCATTAAAATCTTAAATAATTTTCAAGGTTATACACGCAAAACCCTTCAAAAATTAGTTGATAAAAACTATGTTACTTTAGATGGAACCATGTGGAGTTTAACCGAAAAAGGGTTTGAAACGGCTGCTAATTTATATAACCAACAAGCTATAAAAGATGAGTAACGCACAATTAGAAATACAGATAATTGCTAGCTTGGTAGCTATAGCCTGTGCTATTCCTGGAACCTTTTTGGTATTAAGAAAAATGGCTATGATTAGCGATGCTATTAGCCATTCTATATTACCTGGGCTCGTGATTGGTTTTTTTATTACCCAAGACCTCAACTCTCCATTATTAATTTTACTTGCCACATTAACCGGGGTAATAACAGTTATTTTGGTAGAGCGCATTCAAAAAACAGGGTTAGTAAAAGAAGACACAGCTATTGGATTGGTATTTCCAGCACTTTTTAGTATTGGGGTGATATTAATTTCAAAAAACGCCAACGATATCCATTTAGATGTCGACGCTGTTCTGTTAGGCGAATTGGCTTTTGCGCCCTTTGATAGAATTTTTATAGGAGATGTAGATTTTGGACCAAAATCCTTATGGATTATTGGAATTATTTTATCCATTACTATAGGTTTATTGTTAGCCTTTTTTAAAGAATTAAAAATAAGCACCTTCGATGTTGGTTTAGCTGCATCATTAGGGTTTTCGCCAACTATAATCCACTACGGGTTAATGACAGTAGCTTCCGTAACCACTGTTGGCGCCTTCGATGCTGTAGGAGCCATCCTTGTTGTAGCCTTAATGATTGCTCCCGCCGCTAGTGCTTATTTACTTACCACAGACTTAAAGTACATGCTTGGGTTAGCCATTACATTTGGTGTGTTTGGTGCTATTTCAGGTTATTGGTTAGCCCATTGGTTAGACGCTTCAATTGCTGGTTCGATAACCACCATGTTAGGACTGTTGTTTTTATGTGTTTATTTATTTGCTCCTAGCAAAGGCCTTATTGCTGTCATGTATCGCGAAAAGCAACAACGAACAGAAGTTTCTTTATTGACTTTTTTACTTCATTTAAAAAATCATTCTGAAGTACGAGAGCGCCATGTAAATCATTTACAAGAACATATTAATTGGCAACGGGTAAGAGCCAAAACCGTATTAGAACTCGCATTAAAAAATAATATGATAATAATTGATGATAAGGTGGTATCCTTAACCCAAAAGGGGGACGAGTTTACATCCAAGGCCATCAATTATATTATTACTAATGAAGATGCACAAATAGAAGATATGAAAGATGACTTCTTCTTGTTTAGAGGGTAAAACATCACCCTTTATTAATCTATTCTTTCTAAGAATTCAAAATAACTCATTGCTTCTTTAACTCTCTCCCAACTAGCCAAGATATATCAGACTTAATAATCTTTATAGAGGTAGGAATGTCACGATTGGATTTATCACGAGGTGATTTTGAATTAAACCGTGCTTGCGTATTATTCAAATTTAATGTGAATTTTGAATCGAAATCGCTTTTATGAGCTATAAAGTGAATATTTTTTTTATTCATCTCCCACTTTCCTTTTCCGTAAGCATTTGATTCAGGAGGGTTTGTGCCATCCAGCTTTCTCATGGTGTGAATGTTGAAGCTCCCATCTGGATTTAATATTATTGTTTCGCTAAAACTTCCATTAGAACCCTCAAAATTGAATTGATAGGTTCCATTAATAACTTTTGTTTGCGAAAAGACAGCCGTTTGAAGCATGATTAAACCAAAGAAAAGCATCTGTTTCATAAGGAATTGATTTTGTTTAGATTCATATCAAAAAATATTCCATAGCAACATGCTTTTACTAGAATCCTCGTTCTTTCTGTAAGTGCTCGTAAGCTTCTTGAACCTGACGAAATTTTTCCTCAGCCCCTTTTTGATGTTCTTCACCTAAATGAATAACTTTATCTGGATGGTACTTTTTTGCCATCTTTCTATAAGCTGCTTTAATTTCAGCAACGGTAGCATCTTTAGTTATTTCAAGAATTTTATAAGAATTATCGCTACTACTATAAAACATTGCTTTAATACTTTCAAAATCTTGATGGCTGATTCCTAAATAATTTGCAATGGTTTCAATGGTCTTAACTTCTTGTTCAACTACCACCCCATCGGCTTTCGCTATACCAAATAAAAAATGAAGGAGTTGTAAACGTGATGGATGATCCATCATTTGACGAATTTGTAAGCAAACCTGACGAATCGGAATCTCTTGTTTATTAAGTTCTTTAAACAATTTAAAGGCATGATTTGCTCGGTCCTTTCCATACATACCAACAAATTGTTGGCGTACAAAATCCAATTCTCGCTGATCCTGTTTTCCATCCGCCTTTATTACTATAGACGCTAGAATTAACAGGCTAACTTCAAAATCGCCAGGTTGGGTTTGATTGGTTCTTTGGTAAGTTTGTTGCGTATCTACTTTTATAGTTCCTTTGGAAAAGCCATCCACAACGCTTCCTAAAACCATACCTAAAATAGCGCCAATTGGTCCTCCTAAAGACCATCCTATTGCCGCACCAATCCATTTTGAAAAATTCATGTATTCCTTTTTATTTTTACTGATTCAAATCTTGATTTGATTCGCAGGTTTCAGAAAAAACAATAAATTCTAAAACAGCTTCACAAAATACAAATTACTCGATTTTAAATTTTGGGTAAATATACTATTGTTAGTTGTTTTTTCAGAAGAAATATCCCTTAAAGACCATAAAGTTAATGTTCTGTTTAAATTTAGAGTGACGTTAAAAGTGTGCTAACAACCACATTCATCTGAATACTTTTTCCGTATCTTTACGGTTTAAAATAATAATCTTAAAATTAAAAGATATGTATCCAGCAGAATTAGTAAAACCAATGCGCGAAGATTTAACAAAAGTTGGGTTTGAAGAATTACATACTGCCGAAGCTGTTGAAAATGCTTTAGCAAAAACAGGGACCACTTTAGTTGTAGTTAACTCCGTTTGTGGTTGTGCTGCAGCCAACGCTCGTCCAGGAGCTCGTATGAGTATCCAAAATGAAAAACACCCTGATCATTTAGTTACTGTTTTTGCAGGTGTAGACAAAGAAGCTGTTGATAAGGCTAGAGAGCACATGATTCCGTTTCCTCCAAGCTCACCATGTATTGCTTTATTTAAGGATGGTGAATTGGTTCACATGTTAGAGCGTCAT
Source organism: Xanthomarina sp. (assembly GCF_035306605.1). Lineage (NCBI taxonomy): Bacteria > Pseudomonadati > Bacteroidota > Flavobacteriia > Flavobacteriales > Flavobacteriaceae > Xanthomarina > Xanthomarina sp. Next base: position 18,351 of record NZ_DATGNR010000033.1, read on the forward strand.
CATATTGAAGGTCGTCCAGCAGAAGTAATTGCTGAAAATTTAGTGGATGCTTTCAATACGCATTGTTAATATTTTCAAAGTAATTTCTCTATAAATATAAGAGATATAAAACCACGGCCATGTCGTGGTTTTTTTTATACTTTTACTCAAGATTTTATTAAAATAACACCCTATGAAACTATCGTTTATAACCAGCTTAATAGTCTCGCAACTTGTATTTTTAAGTATTTCAAACTGTTCGAATGCTGACGACAAACAAAATACCTGTACCGAAAAGCAAGCACTTTTAAATGAAAAAAGAGCACGAATTAGGAGTTTTGCCGAAGCATCCATCTGTAATGAAACTTATGAATGTCGTTTTATTGCCTTCGGAAACAAGCCTTGTGGTGGTCCGTGGGAATATTTAGTTTACACTACTTCAATAGATACTTTAGAGTTTGAAAACCTAGTTTCTAACTTCAATATTCTGGAAGCCAAATACAACCAAGAATGTGGTGCTATTTCAGACTGTATGATGGTCATGCCTCCAAGCGGTTTAGAATGTGAAAACAATAAGTGCATTCCCATATATTAATGCTTATAAGCCTTTAAATTTTCTTAATTTTGTACCATGCAGAAATTATTAGCCTATATTTTAACATCTATTTACGCAGTAATATTTTTACTGACTTTAGTTATATTTCATCCCATTCAATGGTTTTGTTTTAATGTATTTGGATACCAAGCCCATAAAAAAAGTGTGGATATCCTCCAGTTTTTTATTATGCGTTGCACCAATATTTTAGGAACTCGATACAGCTTTCATAATCCTCATAAAATTGCAACCGATCAACCACTTATTATTGTAGCAAATCATCAAAGTATGTACGATATTTCACCCATTATATGGTACATGCGAAAACACCACCCTAAATTTATCAGTAAAAAAGAGTTAGAAAAAGGGATTCCAAGTGTCTCTTACAACCTGCGTCATGGCGGCTCCGTTTTAATAGATAGAAAAAACCCAAGACAAGCCTTACCTGCTATCATGAAATTTGGCGAATATATAGAAACCACCAAGCGTGCTGCTGTTATTTTCCCTGAAGGCACACGAAGTAAAAATGGACAACCAAAACCTTTTCAAATAAAAGGTTTGGAAATGCTATTTAAAAAAATTCCATCGGCCACTATTGTTCCTATAAGCATCAATAATTCCTGGAAAATGTTAAAATATGGTAATTTTCCAATGGGGATTGGAAATCATATACAATTAACCGTTCACGAACCTCTAAAATTATCTAACTTTGAGGATAATCTAGAGCTAATTAAGCAAATTGAAACTACAATCAGCTCAAGTATTAAACCTTAAAACTCTACATTATGTCATTGAAAAATATAAGATTGGAAGTAATGAACCATTTAGAAAAAGATGTAGATTCATTAATTGAAAAATATTTAATTCCTGCCGATAGCATTTGGCAACCAACAGATTTCCTTCCAAATTCTGAAGGTGAAAACTTTTTGGAAGAGGTTAAAGAAATTAGAGAGCTTTCCAAGGAACTTCCCTACGATTTCTGGGTAGTTTTAGTTGGAGACATGATTACTGAAGAAGCTTTACCAACTTATGAATCTTGGTTAATGGACGTAGAAGGTGTCGATCAAGTGGGAAGAAACTCATGGGGAAAATGGGTAAGGCATTGGACTGCTGAAGAAAACCGTCACGGTGATGTATTAAACAAATACCTCTACCTTTCGGGACGTGTTAATATGAAAGAAATTGAAAAAACCACACATCATCTAATTGCTGATGGATTTGATATAGGCACAGATCAAGATCCTTATAAAAACTTTCTATATACTAGTTTTCAAGAGCTAGCCACTTATATTTCTCACAATCGTGTAGCAAAACTTGCTAAAGAGAAGGGAAATAAACAATTAAGCAAAATGTGTAAGATTATTTCTGGAGATGAAATGAGACACCATCATGCATACTGCGAATTTGTAGAACGAATTTTTGCTGTAGATCCAAACCAAATGATGATGGCCTTTCAACACATGATGAAATTAAAAATTACTATGCCTGCCCATTTTTTAAGAGAATCTGGTGGTAAAATCGGATCGGCTTTCGAAGAATTTTCCAACACAGCACAGCGTATTGGCGTATATACATCTAACGATTATGTGGCTATTTTAGAAAAGCTTATTAAGCGTTGGGAAATTGATAAAATTACCAACCTATCTGATGATGCTGAAAGAGCACGCGATTACCTAATGAAACTTCCTGCTCGTTTATCACGATTATCTGAACGTATGAAAATTCCAGAAAACTCCTATCAGTTTAAATGGGTTGAACCTATCAGATAAATTCTAAATGACACAGGAAAAACAGATTGAAAAAACTCAGTTTTTTGTAAAAGAAACACTTAAAAATGCTGAGGGTGGACACGATTGGTTTCACATTCTAAGGGTATTTAATAATGCCAAGCTCATTTCTAAAAATGAAGAAGTAGATGAATTTGTTGTTTCCCTTGGGTCCTTACTACATGATATTGCAGATAGTAAATTCACTGAAGGAGACGAAACCGTTGGTCCTAGAATAGCACGAGAATTTTTAGAAAGCATTCAAGTTGATGAAACCGTTATCCATCATGTAATTCTAATAATTGAAAACATCTCGTTTAAAGGAGGTAACGAGGCTCAAAAGTTTAAATCGCCCGAACTAGATGTCATTCAAGACGCAGATAGATTAGATGCTCTTGGCGCTATTGGTATAGCTAGAACCTTTAATTACGGAGGCTTTAAAAACAGAGCACTTTACAATCCAGAAATTAAGCCCCAGCTTCAAATGAGCAAAGAGGAGTATAAAACCTCAACAGCTCCTACCCTGAATCATTTCTACGAAAAACTGCTCTTGTTAAAAGATCGGATGAACACTAAAACAGGCAAACAAATTGCCGAAAAGCGACATGAGTTCATGGTTCAATATCTGGATCAATTTTATGCCGAATGGGAAGGTTTAAAATAAACGAATCTTCCTTATTGAAACTATTAGTCACTACTAACTTTTAAGTTCAAGAGGTTATTGCTTAGAAATTATAACACCATTTTAACACCCATCAACCAGGCAAACCATAGATATTTTCAATATTTTTGGGCTTTATCACTAAACTTGAGAATATGAAAAAATTTATTTTATCGTTAACCATTCTTTCAATGACATTTTTGTCGCCATTATTGGCAAATGAAGGTATGTGGTTTTTAATGCATATAGAGCGTTTGAATTATCGCGATATGCAAAAAATGGGACTTCAATTAACTCCCGAAGAAATTTACAGCATCAACAACCAAAGCTTAAAAGATGCCATAGTACAATTTAATGGAGGCTGTACTGCAAGTATTATTTCAGATAATGGTTTAGTGCTTACTAACCACCACTGTGGGTACTCTGCTATTGCAGAACTTTCTACAGCAGAACAAAACCATTTAAAAAATGGATATTGGGCTGGTTCTTTAGCTGAAGAATTAAAACCAGAAAGCTTATACGTTCGCTTTTTTGTAAGAATGGACGATGTTTCAAAACGTATCTTATCTCAAGTAAATGATAGCATGAGTGAAAAAGAACGTGAAGCCGCTATTAACAAAGAAGTTGCAAAAATAGAACAAGAAAACAACGAAGGTGGAAAATACACTGTTTCAGTACGTTCTTTCTACCAAGGAAACGAGTTTTACTATTTTGTATATGAAGATTATAAAGATGTTCGTTTAGTAGGAACTCCTCCTGAAAGTGTTGGGAAATATGGTGGAGACACAGATAACTGGGAGTGGCCAAGACACACAGGCGATTTCTCATTATTTAGAGTTTATACAGATGCAGAAGGAAATGCAGCTGATTACGCGACTACAAACGTACCAATGAAAGCTAAATACCATCTACCTGTAAGTATTGATGGTGTTAAAGAAGACGATTTTGCTATGATTTTAGGATATCCTGGAAGAACCAATCGTTGGATGCCAGCTCAAGGTGTAGAGCAAAACGTAAAATATGCATATCCTGCATGGGTTGAAGGCTCTAAATTAAGCATGGATGTAATGAAAAAATACATGAATAAAGACGAAGCTGTAAATTTAATGTACGCTTCATCTTATGCTAGTATCGCTAACTATTGGAAAAATAGAGGTGGTATGATTGATGCTTTAACTGAACATAATACCGTTAAAACAAAAGCTAAAATTGAAAAGAAATTTAACAAATGGGCCAATAAAAAGGCTAACAAAGCTAAATACGGTCAAGTTATTTCTGATATCAACAAATACTACACACTTACCAACGAGAAAGCAAAACACGATAACTACTTAGTTGGCATGTTACGTTCTAGTACTTTTGCTGCTTTACCATACAGATTAGGTAGCGCATTCGAGCAATACGCAGATGCTAACGAAGCTAAACGCGAAGAAATACTTCCAAGATTACAAGGTTTCGCAGAGAACTCTTACAAAGACATTTACCTACCTTTAGAGAAAGAAGTATTGGCTAAACAACTAGGTTTATATGCTTCAAAATCTAATTATCCGCTACCAGAATTAATTACTGAAGTTGGAAGTAAAAACAATAACGATTTTACAGCATACGTAAACTCTCTTTTCGAATCGAGTATATTTTCTTCAAAAGAAAAAGTAGAAGCTTTCTTAAAGTCTCCAGATAAAGCTCTAATCGAAAATGATGAACTTTACAAGTTATCGTCTACTTTACTTACAAAATACCGTGAAAAACCAGAGCATTTGGTTCAACCAGAAAACGATTACCAAAAATCATTTAGATTATTGGTTGAAGGATTACGTGAGTCTGGATTAAGTAGTATTCAGTATCCGGATGCAAACTCTACTTTGCGTTTATCATATGGAAAAGTAAGAGCTCTTCCTGAAAATAAAGACAAACCAAACGATGCTGCAGAAAACAACTACACAACCTTAAAAGGAATGGTAGCTAAGTACAAGGCTAATGACCCGGAGTTCGATTTACCTCAAGACATGTTAGACATCTACGCTAAGAAAGATTACGGACGTTATGCTAACGAAAAAGGCGAACTTCCTGTTAACTTCCTATCCGATAACGACATTACTGGTGGAAACTCTGGTTCTCCTGTAATTAATGGAAAAGGTGAATTAATTGGCTTAGCTTTCGATGGTAATATTGAAGCTATGGCTGGTGATGTTATTTTTGATTCGAACTTACAACGTACCATTAGCGTAGATATTAGATACGTACTATGGTTGATAGACAAGTATTCTAATGCACAATCTATCATTGATGAGTTAACTATTATAGAAAAATAATTTTATCTATATATTCAAACAAAAAAAGCGATCTCAAAATTTGAGATCGCTTTTTTTGTTTTTTAAGTATTTTAAAACAGAGGTTATTTTCCAGGGAAATCTGCTTTACGCTTTTCTAAGAAAGCCGTAGTACCTTCAGTAAAATCTTCGGTACCGAAACAGTTTCCAAATTCTTCAATTTCTACTTCATATCCATTTACACCATCTTTAAAATTGGCGTTAACAGCTTTAATTGCACCTTTAATAGCCACAGATGAATTTCTCATAATCTTAGTAGCTATTTTTTCTGCAAGTGGTAATAATTCCTCTTGAGATGTAACATGATTCACTAAACCATAAGCTAAAGCTTGATTTGCGTCAATCATTCCTGCTGTCATAACCATTTCCATAGCACGACCTTTTCCAACCAATTGTGGTAAACGTTGCGTTCCACCATACCCTGGAATAACTCCTAGAGAGGTTTCCGGAAGTCCCATTTTGGCATTATCGCTAGCCAATCTAAAATGACAAGCCATAGCCAATTCTAATCCCCCACCAAGTGCAAAACCATTAACAGCAGCAATAACCGGCGTCGATAAATTTTCAACAAAATCGAATAATAACTCTTGACCTTTAGCTGCCAATTTTCCTCCATTAGAAACGTCGAAATGGGCAAACTCGCTTATATCTGCTCCAGCAACAAATGCTTTTTCACCACTACCAGTAATAATAATTACTTTAGTATTAGCATCTTTGTCTGCTGCAGATAAAGCATCGTGCAATTCTTGAATAGTTGCTTTGTTTAACGCATTCAATTTACTTAGTCTGTTAATAGTAAGGGTTGAAATTCCATCTTGGAAATCGACTAAAATATTTTCAAAACTCATGGTATATTTTTTTATGTTAATTACTTGATATTATCCTTTAGGGAAAGTTACTTTAAAAGTAGTGCCCACATCTTTTTCCGATGTAAAAGTAATACTTCCATTATAAGTTTCAACTATGTTTTTCACCATAGCAAGTCCAAGTCCCATTCCGCTTGACTTAGTAGTAAATTTAGGTTCGAAAACCTTTTGAGAGTTTACTTCTGAAATTCCTATACCATTATCGGAAATAGTAATATTTATAGAATCCGGATCTTCATAAACCCTAACTATAATTTTTTTATCCTCTCGATCATCGGGAATAGCCTGAATCCCATTTTTAACTAGGTTGTTAATTACACGAATGAGTTGCGCCTTATCAAACCGAGCAGTAATTCTGTCGCTCTCCGAAATAAACTCGATGTAATCTTCACTAAAAATATCTAAAGCCAACCTCGTAATTTCTACCAAATTTAAGGTTTCATTTTGTTGAGCTGGCATTTTGGCAAAATTGGAAAATGCTGAAGCTATCGAGCTCATGGTGTCAATTTGCTGGATAAGTGTTTTAGAATATTCATCTACTTTTTGATAGATATTTTCATCATTTGGATCGAACTTACGCTGAAAACTCTGAACTGTTAAACGCATAGGGGTTAAGGGGTTTTTTATCTCATGCGCCACTTGTTTTGCCATTTCCCTCCAAGCTTGTTCCCTTTCACTTTTTGCTAATTTAACAGCACTTTCTTCAAGTTCGTCTATCATGCTGTTATACGCTCTAACCAAGGTAGCTATTTCTTGGCTGGTTGCTCCAATTTCTATCTTTTTGTTATGCTTTTCAAGTCTGGTTTCATTAATCTTATCGCTAATGGTTTTAAGAGTTTTTGTTATGTATTTGGAAAGAAAATATGCCAAGGTTATGGCTACAATCAACATAAGCATATAAGCATAACCTAAGCGCAATAAAAACTCATTCAATTCCTTATTTAAAAAATCATCATTCTCTAAATATGGAATGTTTAAAATAGCCAAAGGCTTAAACTGATGATCTGTTATGTAGGAATAAGAAGATAAAAACACCTCATTATTTTCAATGTTTTTACTTACATGTCTATGCTCTATGGTATTGGCTAAAATATTTAAAACCTCAGCATTTAAACATTGTGTTAGAGAGTCTGTTTCAAAAGTAGCTTTGGAGGATTTAATTAGACCTCCGTCCAAATCGTATAAATTAATTTGTAGTTTGTGGATGGCTGCAATTTCGTAGATCTCATTCTTAAAAATCAAGGACATCGTTTCGGTTGAAACCGGATAAGTGGTTTTTCTTATGGCGTAATTAATACTTTCCTTAATATTTTCTTCTTTACGTTCTAGTCGTTCGTTGTGGTAATCTCTAGCTTCTTCGTTGTATTGATAAATTGCTACGGAAGCAATTAAAATAGATGCCAACAAAACCAATAGAATCATGGCTATGAATATGCGAATTCGTAATGAAAATCTTCCTAAATACATGGTTAAAATTGAGCTGTGTTAAATATAACAATAATCAAACCAATTAGACTTTAACAGCGCCTAAATTTAATCTAGACTTAAGTATGATGAGTCTAAAATATTAGAGAATAGGTGTCCGGGATTAAACCGTTAGGCATCTGGATTCTTAGCGCGAATATTTTTGTAGATTTTAAATCCTAACATCAATAAAATGCCTAAAACAAAAATTCCTACAACACCGAAAACCCAATGAATTGCATTTTTAAGAATTACCAAAAACACCACTGCAAAAAGGATAAACGTGGCTCCCTCATTCCAAAGCCTCATAAAATTAGATGACTTTTTAACCACATCCTGTTGCAACTGCTTATAATAAATGTGCGTTTTATAATGATAGATATACAATAGCAATACAAAGGTTAGTTTAACGTGCATCCAAGGTTGTTGTAGCCAAATTGGTTGCAAAATCAATAACCAAACAGCAAAAATACTAGCTAATATAGCTGAAGGCCAAGTAATAATATTCCATAACCTTTTTGCCATTAGTTTGAGTTGTTTTCCAAGTATTTCTTTTTCTGGGGAAGGCTTGTGATAAGCTTCTATTTGATAAACAAAAAGTCTTGGAATATAGAACAAACCAGCAAACCAAGTGATGACAAAAATTAAGTGAAGTGACTTTATGTAATTGTAATATTCCACAGTTTAAAAGTGCTTATTGATTTTCTTCCATTGTAACGATTAGGGTGGATTTCACTTCTTTGTTCAAGTAATATGCTGTTACCAAGGTGGACAATAAATCCGAAATTGGAAAAGACATCCACACACCTAATTCACCGTAAAAATAAGGTAAAATTAAAATTAAAGGGATAAAAAAGAACCCTTGTCTAGTTAAAGTTAAGAAAAGTGCAGGAACAGCTTTTCCTATCGCTTGAAAATAAGCTGCTCCAATAAGTTGAAACGCAATAATTGGTGTTGCTGCAAAAACCCATCTCATGGCACTTGGAGTTTCTTTTAACACCTCTGGATCTTGAGTAAATAATCTAGTAATATTCTCAGGGAACACCATGAGTAATACAAATATAATACTGGCTAAAATAACTGCGTATTTTAAGGCTGTGTTTATAACCTCTCTAACTCTTGAAAATTGCGATGCCCCGTAATTATAACCTGCAATTGGCAAGAATCCTTGAGTAATTCCAAAAACCGGAAATAAGGCAAACATGAGCATTCTTCCTACAATTGCATAGGCTGTAACAGAAGTTTCTCCCCCCAAGTCGAAAAGAATATTATTCATAAACAAGTAGGTAATACTAACAATGGCCTGTCTTGCAAGCGTAACAGCACCTAAAGAAGCTATTTCTGCAACCACTTTTTTATGAAGAAAAAGATCTGAAATTTTAATTTTTAACTCTGAATTTTTAGAGACAAAAAACCACAACACGAAACCAAAACACAGTAAATAAGAAATGGTTGTTGCCCACGCTGCTCCGGCCATTCCATGATCCAACAAATTGATAAATACGTAGTCCAGGATTAAATTCCCAACGGATGGAATCATCATGGCGTACATAGCAAATTTAGGCTTCCCTTCTGCTCTAATAACGGTGTTACCCATCATGCAAAGCCCTAGAAAGGGTACGCCATAAAGCACAATAACATAATAGATTTTAGCCGGTTCAAAAAGTGCTCCTTTACCTCCAAATGCCGGAATAATAGAATCTACATAATACAAACCTAAACCAACCATGGTAATGGTAAACAGCAAGGTTAGAGTTATCTGATTCCCAAAAGTTTTAAAGGCCTTTTCTGTTTTAGCCCCTCCAAGCGCTCGTGAAATAATAGAAGAACCTCCAATTCCAATAGCCATCCCCAAGGCAGCAATAAAAAAAGAAACAGGTAAAACGACATTAATAGCAGCAATAGCTGTAGGCCCAATCCAGTTCCCTACAAAAATGGTGTCCACAAGAATATTAAGCGACATGACCAAAATTCCTATAGATGCCGGAACAGCCTGTCTAATTAACAGTTTTCCTATGGGTTGGGTCCCTAAATCGTTTGAAGATATTTTTGCCATTAAACTAAATTATGCAATACTAGGTTCTGCCCAGTTTTTAATCCATTTTGCTAAAAGATTTACCCAAGGTTCATCGACATTTAAACAAGGAACGGTAGTAAATTCCTTTCCACCTATTTCGTGGAAAATTTCCTGTCCCTCCATAGCTATTTCTTCTAGGGTTTCTAAACAGTCACTAACAAAAGCAGGGGTAACAACAGCCATATTTTTAATCCCTTCCTTTCCTAAACGCTCAATAGTTCTATCTGTAGGTGGCTTTAACCATGGGTCGAAGCCTAAACGTGATTGAAAACTAGTAGAATAGGTTCCTGGTTTTAAATCTAGTTTTTCAGCTACTAATCTAGTCACTTCTAAACATTGATGTCTGTAGCAATACTCGTGTGCACTTGATGGAGTAACACAGCAACTTTTATCTATTTTACAATGAGATTTAGTTACATCCCTCTTATAAATATGTCGCTCTGGGACTCCGTGGTATGAAAACAATAAATGTTCGATTGATTTTCCTTCCAAGTTCTTTGAAATACTATCGCTCAAAACTTCAATGTAGTCAGGATCTTTATAGAAAGGTGGGAAATCTGTAATTTTTAAATTTGGGAAATGTTCTTTTCGAAGTTTTTCGGCAAGCACTAAAATAGTTTCCGTGGTTGCCATAGCAAATTGAGGATACAAAGGAACCAACAAAACCTCATCCACACCTTTGTCAACTAGCTCTTGCAAGCCTTTCTTAATGGTCATACTACCATAACGCATGGCTAAGGCAATTGGGTAGTTTTCTACCTTTTGTTGCACTTTTTCTTGTAATCTTTCAGAAATAACAATGAGAGGAGAACCTTCTTCCCACCAAATCTTTTTATAAGCTTCGGCCGATGCCTTTGGTCTTGTATTCAGAATAATTCCTCTAACTATAAGAACTCTAGCCCAATAAGGAACATCTATAACACGCTCGTCCATTAAAAACTCATCTAAATATGGTTTTAAATCTTTAGCCGTTGGACTTTCTGGTGATCCTAGATTTACAAATAATACGCCTTTCATACTTTTTCTTTTGTTTAGCGGTTAAGGGACAGAAAAATGGAATTTCCATTTTTTAAAAACATCATATATTAAGTCTGCGAAGATACCGACATTAAATATTTTTTTGGGGTGGTTCCATATTTCTTTTTAAAAGCCGAAATAAAATGGCTAGAAGTACTATAACCTACTTTTAAACCCACCTCATTAACATTGTGATTTCCAGATTCTAACAATTTTCTTGACACTTCCATTTTATAATCAAACAAGAAACTAAACACAGAATCTCCATAAATCTCTTTAAATCCTTCTTTCAATTTTTTTAAACTTAGTTGAATTTCATCTGCCAATTCTTGTAATGTAGGGGGCTCAGCCATTCTTGCTATAATAATATCTTTAGCTTTTCTAATTTTAATCACATTCGTTTCATCAACCAAAAATGGACATTGCTCAATATTAGCATCTTCATTCCTATTAAAATATAAACTTAATAACTCGTACGCTTTTCCTTTATAGTATAAGCTTTTAATAGAAGCATTTAAGTTAAAATTAATAAGTTGGTTTAACACAATGGCCATAGACGGAGTAATCTTTCCATCCTTATAATATTTTTTATCCTTATTATCCTCGCTTAAAAAGGTTATATAATCGGCTTCTTGTGAAAATAAGCTGTGAAATTTCTTAATGGATATCAGCACAGAAACCAACCAAGAATTTGGCTGTGCTACTAAATGAATAGGCAGGTCGCGTTGTGGATTATATAGCAATAAGGAGTTTTCATCTTGAATATCTAAGGCATATCTTCCTTCGTTGAAAACAAACTTACTTGAACCCTTCACGCAATAGTGAAATTGAATAAAACTACTATCTATCTCACGTTCAAGACTTTCTAAAACACCGCTTTCGTTACGATAGGTTAATACAAAGAAATCCTTTTCAATTTCTAGTTCTTCAAAAGAACCTCGAGCGATATTTTTATCATTATTAAAACTTGTACTCATCTTTATTTATTTAGATTGGTTCTAAACTAAATAGTCTAAAAGCATTGATACGAGTGCAAAAATATGACATTTATCAGGTTTTATATAAAATTAAAGTTAAAAAACCCGTAACGACACTTAAAGTTCTTTTAGCGTTACTTTTTGTCTAAACATAGATATACATTTGTTCCGAAAATTTCCCTATCAGGTATGGAATACATGAACACATCAAAATCTACCTATTTTTACGCCATTGGCTTAAGCTATAAAAAGGCAGACGCTGAAATTAGAGGTCATTTTAGTTTGGACGATCAAGCTAAAATTAATTTATTAAAACAAGCTAAGGAAACCGGATTAGAGAGTTTAATTGTAACATCTACTTGTAACAGAACCGAATTATACGGATTTGCAGAACATCCATATCAACTTATTAAATTACTTTGCGAAAACACTAAAGGAACCATAGAGGAGTTTCAAGATGTAGCCTATGTATACAAGGGCAAAGAAGCTGTTTCGCATATGTTTAAAGTAGGATCAGGGTTAGATAGTCAGATTCTTGGAGACTTTGAAATTATTAGTCAACTACGTTCTAGTGCAAGAGTTTCCAAAAAAGAACAACTTTTAAATGCCTTCTTAGAGCGTTTAATAAATGCCGTAATACAAGCTAGCAAACGCATTAAAACAGAAACCAACATTTCATCTGGTGCCACCTCCGTTTCTTTTGCTTCTGTACAATACATCATGAACCATGTAGCCGATGTAAGTCATAAAAATATTTTGCTTTTTGGTACTGGAAAAATTGGAAGAAACACCTGTGAAAATCTTGTAAAACACACAAAAAACGAGCATATAACCTTAATAAACAGAACAAAAACTAAAGCAGAAGAAGTTGCAGGCAAATTCAATGTTTTGGTTAAGGATTATGCCAATTTACAAGAAGAAATAAATCAGTCGGATGTTTTAATTGTAGCCACTGGAGCTCAAAACCCAACGGTTGACAAGCATCTTATTCAATCTAAAAAACCTTTATTAATTTTAGATTTATCTATTCCGAAAAATGTAAATAGCAACGTAAGGGAATTGGACCACGTAACCTTGATACATTTAGATGATTTGTCTCAAATAACTGACGAAACCCTAGAAAAACGCAAGGAGCAAATTCCTTTGGCACAACAAATTATTTCGGAAGTTGAAACTGAATTTAACGGATGGTTAGAAACTAGAAAATTTGCGCCAACAATTAAAGCATTAAAGCTAAAATTAAACGATTTCAAGATTGCTGAATTAGATACTCAACGTAAAAAACTACCTGATTTTAACGAAGAGCAAGCCGAAATAATCAGCAACAACATCATACAGAAAATTACTAATCACTTTGCGCATCATTTAAGGGATGACGCTAGTACCATAGACGAAAACCTAGAACTTATAAAAAAGGTTTTTCAATTAGAAGCCACTACAAACCATGTCTAAAATAATTAGAATTGGAACACGCGATAGCCAGTTAGCGCTATGGCAAGCCAAAACCGTACAACAACAATTAGAACATTTAGGTCATAAAACAGAACTCGTTCCAGTAAAATCTACTGGCGATTTAGTTTTAGATAGACCGCTATACGAATTAGGAATAACCGGTGTTTTTACTAAAACCCTAGATATAGCCATGCTAAATGGAGATATTGACATTGCGGTTCATTCTTTTAAAGATGTTCCAACTATTTTACCAATTGGTATTGTTCAAGCCGCTGTTCTTAAACGAGGAAATATTAAAGACACGTTAGTATTTAAAAATAACGAAGAGTTTTTAGCACAAAAAGACGCCATAGTAGCTACCGGAAGTTTACGCCGACGTGCCCAATGGCTCAACAGATTCCCTACTCACACGGTTGTAGGTTTAAGAGGAAATGTTCAATTAAGGCTACAAAAACTTCAGGATAACGAAGATTGGAATGGAGCTATTTTTGCAGCAGCAGGTTTAGGCCGACTAAACATTAAACCTGAAAATATTGAAAATTTGGACTGGATGATTCCAGCTCCAGCACAAGGTGCTATTGTAATAACTGCATTAGAAGAAGATGAAGAAGTTCGAGCTATTTGTGCTGAATTAAACCACGAAGAAACCGAAATTTGCACCACTATAGAACGTAAATTCTTAAACATACTTGAAGGAGGTTGCTCAGCACCAATTGGTGCTTTGGCCTATATTAAAGATGAAGAAGTTACCTTTAAAGGTGTTTTATTGAGTCCGAATGGTGAGAAGAAAATTGAAGTTACTAGAACTGAAAAATTAGGCAACCACCAAAACATAGCCCAATACTGTGCAGACTACGTTATAAGTAGAGGAGGAAAAGTTATAATGAATGGTATTAAATCGGGAAATAAAAAGACTAATATCTATTCTACCAAGTCACTAACCGAAGGGCAAATGCAACTTTTAAACACTGATATTGTAGCAACAAGTAACGATGCCATTAAAATTAGTATAAATAGAATTTCTCCGGCAGTTTTAAAAGCTCCTATGAAAAACGTGATCATCACCAGTCAAAATACTGTGGATGCTATTTTAACCAATTGCCCCAAAGAGGATTTGAAATTCGAAAATATTTATTGTGTTGGTCGTAGAACCAAACGCATGGTAGAAAAACGAATTGGAAAAGTCGTGTATTCCGAAAATTACGGAAAAGATTTAGCCGAGTATTTAGCTAAAAACTTAAAAGAAAGAGAGGTAACTTACTTCTGCAGCAATTTAAGACTAGACTATATTCCTAGTATTTTAACTAAAAACAACATCAAAATAAACGAAATAGAAGCTTATCAAACTAAATACGATTCTTTTGAAGTTGAACAAGATATTGAAGGGGTGATGTTTTATAGCCCATCAACTGTTCAAAGTTTTATGCAGAAAAACCACGCCAACGGCATTGCATTCTGTATTGGAGATTCCACAGCTTTAGAAGCTAGCAAACATTTTAAAGATGTTCGAGTAGCAAAAATTCCAACGGTTGAAAGTGTCATTGAATTAGTAAACGAACATTACAACTAAAATTTCAGCCAAGGAATAAAGCACCTTGAAAAAATAAAAAGGTCATAGCAAACACAATTGTTTTTATTGACTAAAAGAATTAAAGTACAATTAAAAAAATTCCTGAATTAAAGGGATGTCAGAAAATATGAGCATAAAAAACGATTTATTTTTAAGAGCATTAAAAGGTGAAACTGTTGAACGCCCACCTGTTTGGATGATGCGTCAAGCCGGACGATATTTACCGGAATTTATGGCAATAAAAGAAAAGTACGATTTCTTTACACGTTGTCAAAAACCTGAATTAGCCAGCGAAATTACAGTTCAACCCATCCGTAGATACGGGATGGATGCCGCCATTTTATTTAGCGATATCCTAGTAATTCCTCAAGCTATGAATATTGAGGTTCAAATGAAACCCAATTTTGGTCCTTATTTACCAAATCCTATTCGCACACAAAAAGATGTTGATAACGTCATAGTTCCAGATGTGAAAGTTGAATTGGATTACGTGTACCAAGCAGTAAAAGCTACAAAAGAACTTCTTAATGACGAGGTTCCTTTAATTGGTTTTGCTGGCTCTCCATGGACTATTTTATGCTATTGCGTACAAGGTCAAGGCAGCAAGAATTTCGACAAAGCTAAAGAGTTTTGTTTTACCAACCCTGTTGCGGCACACCAATTATTACAGAAAATAACAGACACGACCATTGCTTATTTAAAAGAAAAAGTAAAAGCTGGTGTGAATGCCGTTCAAGTTTTCGATTCTTGGGGAGGAATGCTTTCTCCTGTAGATTATCAAGAATTCTCTTGGCAATATATTCAACAAATCATCGATGCATTAAAGGATGAAACTCCAGTAATTGCTTTTGGAAAAGGATGTTGGTTTGCACTAGACACAATGGCTAAATCGGGAGCTTCTGCTTTAGGAATAGATTGGACTTGTTCCGCTAAAAACGCACGATATTTAACTGGTGGAAACATCACATTACAAGGGAATTTCGATCCAACAAGATTATTTTCGCCGCCAGCCGAAATCAAAAAAATGGTTCATCAAATGATTAACGAATTCGGAAAAGATAAATATATCGTGAATTTAGGACATGGAATCCTACCTAACATTCCTTTAGATAATGCCAAAGCATTTATTGATGCTGTAAAAGAATATCGCGTTTAAAAAATGACTTTTTCAACAGAAACATTTACACTTGAAGCGCTTAAACCAAAAGACGCTTCA
This sequence comes from Xanthomarina sp., assembly GCF_035306605.1. Classification (NCBI taxonomy): domain Bacteria; kingdom Pseudomonadati; phylum Bacteroidota; class Flavobacteriia; order Flavobacteriales; family Flavobacteriaceae; genus Xanthomarina; species Xanthomarina sp. The sequence continues at coordinate 34,321 of NZ_DATGNR010000033.1, forward strand.
AGTTTAAGTGCATTAATGATTTCTAATGGAAGAAAGTTTCAGAAGTATTTACCCAATACTCTAGAACAAAATCTGTCTGAAAAAGATTCTAAAATCTATATATCAAAGCAAAATAAAGCTAGAAAGAATAAAACAGAATTCACTTTTGCCGTTAAGGATAAAGAAACAAAAGAGGTAGCTGGGTTAATCATTCTAAAAAACATAAATTATCAGTTAAAACAAGGGGAATTTGCGTACTGCATTGGTGCAGCGTATTCTGGCAAAGGATGGATTACTCAAAGCATTAAAGCTGCAACCAAATTTGCTCATGAAGAACTAGGATTAAAAAACTTACAAATCATTATTCATAAAACAAATACGCGTAGCATTCACGTAGCCCAACGTTGTGGATATACTTGGACTAAAACTCTAAACCAAGAACACACTTCAGGAGAAGTAAATTTAGATATGGAGCTTTATGAATTGCATTATTAAAAACCCTAAATGGTCGTAGAAAGCTTTATGCTCTATTTAATCATACCAAAATGAAAGATAAATTTTACCAATACATACAAGACTTACAAAACAGAATTACTTCAAAACTTGAATCTGTAGATGGCAAAGCCAAATTTCAAGAAGACCTTTGGGAACGCCCGGAAGGTGGTGGAGGAAGAACCCGTGTTATTGAAAATGGGAATGTTTTTGAAAAAGGTGGTGTTAATATTTCTGCAGTCCATGGAGAACTTCCTGAAACCATGCGCAACCATTTTGGAGTAAAAGATGCCGATTTTTTTGCCTGTGGTTTAAGCTTGGTATTACACCCTAAAAACCCAATGGTTCCTACTGTTCATGCAAATTGGCGTTATTTTGAGATGTACGATCAAAACGGAGATATTGTAGATAGTTGGTTTGGTGGCGGACAAGATTTAACCCCTTATTATTTATTTGAAGAAGATGCCCAACATTTTCATCAAACCTGTAAAACGGCTTGCGATAAACACCATCCTGAATTTTACCCAAATTATAAAAAACGTTGCGACGAATATTTCTATAACTCACACAGAAATGAAGGTCGCGGAGTTGGAGGTTTATTTTTCGATTATTGCAAAGCTACAGAAGACATGTCCATGGAAAACTGGTACAATTTCGTAACAGAAGTTGGTAATAGTTTCCTTGAAGCTTATGTTCCTATTGTTGAAAAACGCAAAGAGTTATCATATACTGACGCGCAAAGAACTTGGCAAGAAATCAGACGTGGACGTTATGTAGAATTCAATTTAGTTCATGATAAAGGAACTCTTTTCGGACTTAAAACAAACGGGAGGATTGAAAGTATTTTAATGAGTCTACCTCCACATGTACAATGGGTTTACGATCATCATCCAGTAGCTGGAAGCCCAGAGGAAAAATTAATCAATGTCTTACAAAACCCTATAGATTGGGCATAAGATGAATTGTTACTGCGGAAATAATAAAACCTATAAAGCGTGTTGTGAGGTTTTTCATTTAAATAATGGAAAAACAGAAACTGCGGAACAACTTATGCGCTCTCGATATAGCGCCTTTGTTCTAGCTAATGGCGATTATTTAATGCAAACCCATCATCGTTCTACCAGACCAAATTCAGAGAAAAAAGCTATTGAAAATTGGGCCAAATCTGTTGAGTGGATAAAACTAGAAGTATTAGAAACCACCCATGGTTTAAATAACGACAAAGATGGAACCGTAACGTTTAACGCTTATTTTTATGAAAACGGTCATGTTGATGTAATTCATGAAAAATCAACTTTTATTAAAGAAAATGAAACATGGTATTACTTAGGTTATGCCAAAAATCAATAAAATATGTATCCAATAAAAAGAAATAGAAGATTAAGAACAAACGAAGCTATTAGAAGCTTGGTTCGTGAAACTATTATCTCTCCAAACGATTTTTTAGTGCCACTATTTGTAGTGGAAGGAAAAGGAGTAAAAGAAGAAATTGCTTCCATGCCTAATTATTATCGTTATAGCCTAGACTTGCTAGAAAAAGAAGTAAAAGAGCTTTGGAAACTTGGTTTAAAATCGGTGTTACTTTTTGTAAAAGTTCCTGATAATTTAAAAGACAATGTCGGAAAAGAAGCTGTAAATCCAAAAGGTTTAATGCAACGAGCCATTAAAACGGTAAAAAACGCGTGCCCTGACATGCTGGTAATGACAGATGTAGCCATGGACCCTTATTCTATGTACGGACATGATGGCATTATAGAAAACGGGGTGATTCTAAACGATGAGAGTGTCGATTTATTAACAGAAATGAGTTTATCCCACGCTCGTGCGGGAGCCGACTTTGTAGCTCCAAGCGATATGATGGATGGTAGGATATTAAGCATTCGTGAAGCTTTTGAAGATGAAGGTTTTTTAAACACCGGTATCATGAGCTACTCGGCTAAATACGCTTCGGCTTTTTACGGTCCTTTTCGTGATGCTCTAGACTCAGCACCTGTAGATTTAAAGGATATTCCAAAAGACAAAAAAACCTATCAAATGGATTATGCCAATCGTTTTGAGGCACTTCGTGAAACCGAAATGGATATTGATGAAGGTGCGGATATTGTTATGATAAAACCCGGATTATGCTACCTAGATATTGTTCGTGATATTAAAAACGAAGTAGACGTACCTGTTGCTGTGTATCAAGTTTCAGGAGAATACGCGATGCTGAAAGCAGCAGCTGAAAAAGGATGGTTAGACCATGACGCAGTTATGATGGAACAAATTACAGCCATGAAGCGTGCTGGCGCAGATATTATTGCCTCCTACTTTGCGAAGGATGTTGTGAAATTATTAAATTCATAAAAATTTCAAAAACCATAAGTCCAAGAAGACCTCATGCCTTTAAAAGCAATGAGGTCTTTTGATTTTATTATAAAATGGATTTTGTAAATTAGCCTGAATCAAAAAAACACATTAATGACCACACTCATCCTTTGGGCAACAATTTCTATTTTCTTTTCATTTTTATGTTCCATCTTGGAAGCCGTTTTACTAAGTGTAACGCCAACATTTATTAATGTTAAAAAGCAAGAAGGCAAAGACTATGCTTTTAAATTAGAAGCACTTAAAGCTGATGTAGATGAATCACTAATAGCCATTCTTACCCTAAATACAATTGCGCATACTTTAGGTGCTATGATGGTTGGTATTGAAGCTGAAAAATTACCATTTAAAATAGAAGTCTTCGGAATAAATACAGTTGGAGTTATTTCGGCCATCATGACTTTGCTAATATTAATCGTTTCAGAAATTATTCCAAAAACAATTGGAGCTTCCTATTGGAAATCCTTAGTAAGTTTTACAGCAACTGTCCTTAATATTTTAATATTTCCTCTAAAATATACGGGTATTTTATGGCTTTTGCGCCTTACAACCAAGCTTATTGGCGGCAATGGACACGGCAGTGTTTTAAGTAGAGAAGATTTTCAAGCCATGACGAACATCGCAGAAGAAGAGGGTGTTTTCCAAGAATCTGAAAGTAAAGTCATTAAAAACATGCTGACCCTTAAAGAGGTTCAAGCAAAGGATGTAATGACGCCACGAACCGTAATGACCATTGAGAATGAAAACCAAAGTATTGAGAATTTTTTTAAAAACAATGCCAACATAAAATTTTCTAGAATTCCAGTTTTCACGAATAACCTGGATAATATAACCGGACTCGTTTTAAAAGACGAAGTGTTTAAGGAAATGGCCTTTGGAAATGGTGATAAATTACTGTCTGACATAAAGAGAAACATTATTATAGTTAATAGAAGTGTGCCAATTCCTCGCTTATTTGAGCAATTAATTGAAAGCAAAAACCACATGGCTTTAGTCGTTGATGAATACGGCTCTATAAGCGGACTAGTAACCATGGAAGATCTTATTGAAACCCTATTAGGGCTAGAGATTATGGATGAAAGCGATGATGTTCCAGACTTACAACTTTTAGCTAGACGCAGCTGGGAAGCTAGAGCAAAACGACTTGGAATAATAGACGACTTCAAACCTGAAGATTAATGGAAGAATGTATTATACATACGCCATTAGGTTATACCAAAATTACTGGAGATGAAAATGGTATTTCATCTATTATCATATTAAATTCAGAGGAGAAAATCACGGAGATTCTTCCGACAGAACTAGAAGATTGCGCACAGCAACTAAAGGAGTATTTTGAAGGTAAGCGCACACATTTCGATTTACATTTAAATCCAGAAGGAACGACTTTCCAAAAGCAAGTTTGGAATGAATTAAAAACCATTCCCTATGGCAAAACCATTTCTTATCTTGAGCTTTCAAAACAACTAAACGATGTTAAAGCTATTCGAGCTGTAGCTAATGCCAATGGCAAAAACCCTTTATGGATTGTTATTCCTTGTCATCGTGTTATGGGTAGCGATGGGAGTTTAACTGGATACGCCGGAGGTTTGCATAGAAAAAAATGGTTGTTGGACCACGAAAGCCCTAATAAGCAACAATCCTTATTTTAATTTTAGGTTGTAATTTACTTTGAAACCTAAAATGCGTCCAAAATATTTCTATCTTTATTATTAAAATTTACTTAAATGAAATACTTCAAGTTTCTAGTTTCCTTAGTGGTGCTTATTGGCGTTTTTTTCGGCTTAAACACAAAATTTGGGTCGCTACCTGCCCTTGGTGATTTTTTAAATCCAGCCCAAGGAATTTGGCAAAATGAACAAACCGAATCTACCACTGGAAATATTAAAATAGAAGGACTTTCAGATAAGGTTACCGTGCATTACGATGAAAATCTAGTCCCACATATTTTTGCACAAAACGACACGGATTTATACAAAGCACAAGGCTACATTACAGCCAAACATCGGCTTTGGCAAATGGATTTCCAAACCTTTGCAGCAGCCGGGAGGCTTTCGGAGATTATAGGTAGTAAGGCTCTGGACTACGACAGGGCTCAACGTAGAAAAGGCATGGGCTTTGGAGCAGAAAATGCCCTTGCAAAAATGAAAGCAGATGATCCGGAAATATTAGAATTACTTAAAGCCTATAGTGATGGTGTCAATAGCTACATACAATCTTTAAATCCAAAAGATTATCCAGTAGAATATAAATTACTAGGCTACAAGCCAGAATTCTGGTCGGTGGATAAAACAGCTTATCTACTCATGTACATGACGGATATGCTATGTAGCCGAGAAAACGATCTAGAATTCACGAATGCGTTAAGGTTATTGGGAGCTGAAAGATTTGATCTGTTATATCCCGATTTTTTTGATGTAAACGATCCTATTATTCCAAAAGATACCGATTGGAGTTATATAGATACCTTCATCACCGAAACGCCGCTAAGCGAAATCCCATTGGATACTATTTCAGAAACCATGGACAAACCTCATCCTAACAATGGAAGTAATAACTGGGCTGTGTCTGGAAAGAAATCTTATTCAGGACATGCCATTCTTGCCAACGACCCTCATTTAGGGATTAATTTGCCTTCAATTTGGTTTGTGATGCAATTGGCTACCCCAGAACACAACTCTTATGGAGCAACTCTACCTGGAGCTATGGGAGTAGTTTCAGGCTTTAACACAGATATTGCTTGGGCCGAAACTAATGCTACAAGAGATGTAAAAGATTGGTATAAAATTGAATTTAAAGATAAGAATAGAACCCAGTACAAATACAATAACACTTGGAAAGATGCTAGGTTAAGAGTTGAAGAAATTAAAATTCGTGGGAAAGAAACCTTTTTAGATTCAGTAATTTACACCCATCACGGTCCTGTAAGTTACGATCATACTTTTAAAGGTAATAGTCAAAAAGAAGGTTATGCCATGAAATGGATTGGACACATTGGCGGTAACAATCAAAGAACTTTAATCGACCTAAACTCCTCTAAAAATTACGATGATTATTTAGCTGCGCTTCAACATTGGGTAGCTCCCGCACAAAATTTTGCCTTTGCTTCTACCTCAGGAGATATTGCTATTTGGATTCAAGGTTTATTTCCTAATAAATGGCAAGGTCAAGGTAAATTCTTAATGGATGGAAGTAATCCAAATCACGACTGGCAAAGCTTTATTCCAAAAAAGCACAATGCTTTTTCAAAAAATCCAGAACGAGGATTTATTAGTTCTGCCAATCAACATCCTGTAGATTCATCGTATCCATTTTATGTATTTAACGATGGTTATGAAACATATAGAAACCGCGTGATTAACGATTTTTTCAATTCAAAAGAAACCTTTAGCATCCAAGATTTTAAAGATTTACAGAACAATAATTACAATTTGAAAGCTTCAGAATTATTGCCATATATGCTAGAACACATGGATACTTCTAGCTTAAACCAGGAAGAGCAAAATGTTTTAAAATTAATTAAAGACTGGGATTATAATAGTGATATTGACAAAATAGCACCAAGTATCTGGGATTTATGGTGGAAAAAACTATACCCAATAACTTGGGACGAATTTGAAGATGAAAACGTGGCCTATACCAAACCATTTATTTATCAAACCATATACATGCTTAAAAACCACCCTGAGGATGACTTTATGGATATTCTGGCAACCCCTGAAAAAGAAACTTCTAAAGATTTATTTTTAATAACTTTTAAAGAAACTGTTAAAGAGCTTAGTGCGTGGAAAAAAACCCATGGAGATTATAATTGGCAAGCTTATAAAGGTGCCTATGTTGGGCATTTATTACAAGGATTACCGGCCTTTTCAAGATTTGACTTACCCATTGGTGGCGACAGAAACACCGTAAATGCAGCAGATACAAATCATGGTCCATCTTGGCGAATGATTGTTGAAATGAGCACACCTCCAAAAGCCTATGGTATTTATCCCGGTGGACAATCTGGAAATCCAGGCAGTAAATATTACGATAATTTTATAGATCGTTGGGCCGTTGGCGAGTATTTTGAAGCGCTTTTTATTCAAGACCAAAATACTACGGAAGGTATTATTTCTACCCAAACTTTAACTCCATAATTATGACTAAAAACATCATTAATTTTATAGCCACCATTTTAATTGCACTTGTTCTTTCCCAGTTTTTACCTTGGTGGTCCGTTATGGTAACTGCATTTGCAACAAGTATGTTTTTTAGTTTAAAACGAGCTTCTGTTTTTGTAGTTCCCTTTTTGGCAATCACTCTTTTTTGGATAAGCTATAGCTTTTGGCTCAGTAGTGCCAACGATTTTATTTTAGCTAAAAAGATGGCCATATTATTGCCTTTAAACGGAAATGCCTATTTACTCATATTCATTACCGGAATTATTGGAGGCTTTGCAGCAGGAATTGCTGGAATATTTGGAAAACAATGTGTAGCTTTATTAACAAAGTCTTAAATTCTAATTAGATGATTGATAAATTAAATCTCGAAAACATTCTCTTTTTGGATATAGAAACAGTTCCAGAAACTCAATATTTTTCAGATTTAGATGAAACCAAACAAGGTCTTTGGGAGCATAAAACTCAATACCAAAGAAAAGATGAATTCACTGCTGAAGAATTTTATGACCGAGCAGGTATTTGGGCGGAATTTGGAAAAATAGTTTGTATTTCTGTCGGTTATTTTAAAAATCAAGGAGACCTTAGAAATTTTAGGGTAACATCCTTTTATGGCGAAGAACCTGAAATTCTAAAAAACTTCAAAAACCTTCTAAATTCACATTTCAATCAGACCAAACATTTGTTATGCGCTCATAATGGCAAGGAATTCGACTTTCCTTATATAGCTAGACGCATGATTATTCACAATATTGAATTGCCTTATAAATTAAATCTCTTTGGAAAAAAACCATGGGAAGTTCCACATTTAGACACCTTGGAATTATGGAAATTTGGCGATTACAAGCACTACACTTCCTTAAAATTACTTACCAATATTTTAGGCATTCCTTCACCAAAAGACGATATCGATGGCAGTGAAGTTTATCGTGTGTATTACGAAGAAAAAGAAATAGATAGAATTATAACTTACTGCGAAAAAGACACCATTGCTGTGGCTCAAATATTCTTAAGACTTAGAGGTGATGAGTTACTTCATGACAATGAAATTATTCATATTTAATACTTTATAAAGTCTTCTTTCTTGAGTTTTAATAATTAAAAAAGTCCAGAGTTTTCACTCTGGACTTCTTATTTTCAATAGATTGTTTCAACTATTGTTTAATAAATTTCTTAGTCATAATTTCTTCACCATCATTTACTTCTATAAAGTACATGCCAGTTTTTAAGCTGCTCACGTTTATTTCTTTAATAGAATTTCCGGTAAGTACTACCTGACCAATCATATTAATAATTCTAAAAGTTCCTGCCGTATTTCCTGGTAATTTCACATTCAATACAGTTCCTTTAACTGGGTTTGGGTATAAAAGGAAATCTTCTTCAGAAGTAAAACCATCATTTGTATCTACAGTTTTAATAGCTTCTATGGAATTTCCTAATCCTTTAGATCCAGAACCAATACCTCTAATAATTACTTTATCTATATAAATATAGTCGCTATTATTACTTGCATCGCATTGAAATCTAAATTGAGAATTGCTACCAAAATTATATTGAGAAGCATCTAGCGTGACAGTTGCCGTATAGAAGGTGTTGTTATTAAAATTAACTCCACTTGCATAGCTTGCCACTGTAGACCAACTAGAACCATTATAGAAACGTAACCAGAAATCTTCGTTAGTTTCCATACTGTAAGCATAAAAATAAAACTCAACTTCCACTTGGTTATAAGCTGATAAGTTAAAAGATGGAGAGGTCATTGCTGAAGCTGTTCCAGAATTATCTCTTAATTGAATAGAATAATTTCCTTCATAAGAACGAGAACCTGAGTAACGAGCACAATCGCTTCCTCCATCAGACCATCCATCCCAACCAGACTCAAAGTAACCTTCGTGAAGCACATCCGTACCACCAGTTGAACAAGGTGAACATGACGAACCACCACAATCTATTCCTGTTTCATCTCCATTTTGAATACCATCAGAACATGTTGGTGTTGGCGCACTTCCTACACAGAAATTAGTCGCTTCCGATTTACCAAATGATCCTCCTGAAGCCAGAACTCCAGTTGCTCCTGTTACGGAATAGTTACCATTACCATAAGAACAGCAAATACCATCTCCATAGGTATCGGTAATTGTAAATGTATAGCATCCATCAGCTAAACATAAGGTTTCCGAAATAGTAGACCCACCAGATTGAGAACCATAAGTTCCACCCGAGGCCACTGTGGTACCACTTGCATTTTTAAGAGACCAAGCCGTTTCTGCTGGATAATTATCGAATTTTATAGAAAGAATTACTTCGTTTTCTGAACATGATGTTTGACAAGGTTCGCAAGAAGAACCACCACAGTCAACACCTGTTTCGTCGCCGTTTTGTACGCCATCAGAACAAGTAGGAGTACTACCTCCTCCATCGCATTTTGTTGAAGCTCCCAAACTAGCTCTTGCACCGCCCGGTAGCAAAACTGCGCGCATTCTGTTTTTTTGTCCTACAGTATACAAATTCATACAGGCATCATCACTATAATCCATATAGTTTTGAACCATATCAGTAGTTCCGCAAGATACATGTCCTGTAGCACAACCGTAGTTTGCTGCATCTGATGTTGGTGTATCACTTACAAAATCATCCACTGAGCATCCACCATCACCCCAAATATGACGTAGGTTTAAAAAGTGACCTACCTCATGGGTTGTTGTTCTACCTAAATTGAAAGGTGAGGATAAATAAAATCCTGAGCCACCATTTTTACTTCCAAAATAATTTGGGCCAATAACCACGCCATCAGTTGCTGCACTACCTCCAGGAAATTGAGCATAACCTAAAATTCCACCCCCAATATTACATACCCACATATTTAAATACTGCGACGTATTCCATGGGTCAACTCCACCTTGCGAAGATTTTTTCATGGCATCATTGGTTCCCCAAGATGTTTTAGACGAAGATTTTCTTGTAATTCCATTAGTAGGATTCCCATTAGGATCTACTGTTGCCATACAAAACTGGATTTGCGTATCCGCAGCCTGAGACCAGGTATTATTAGCATCCGAATTCATTCTTCTGAAATCGTCATTCAACACTTGGATTTGAGATAAGATTTGTGCATCACTAATATTCTCATTAGAATTGCTGTAAATAACATGAACAACTACAGGAATTGTAATGATAGAACCATCAATTCTTGATTGCTCCATGTTTTCAATCTTGTTTTGTGTGTAAGACTCAATTTGGGCCATTCGTTGTGCAAGACCTGGGTCTTGTTGCATTCGGTACTCTAGGTTTTCCATGGAGGCACAATTTCGCTCTTGAGCAAAACTGCTTCCAATTACAAGAAAACAAACAATTAATAATAAAATAATGTTTTTCATGAGTTTTGTTTAATTATTTTGGTGTTTATTTATAAAAATCTCATGAATGTAGATTTTTTTTGCGAATCTGTGAATGTTTATTTTTCTTTTTCGATTAAAAACACTTCAAAAGGAATATAATTACGGTAAAACCGTAAATGAAAATAGAAAATAGTTAATTTTACATATGCCGAAATCTCATTTACTTAGCATTAAAAATATTTCTATTTCTTTCCTATCTAATAAGATAGAGAAAGAAATAATCCGTGATATTTCCTTTCATCTAAATTCCAATGAAATACTTGGCATAGTTGGGGAGTCTGGATCAGGAAAATCAGTATCTTCCCTAGCCATACTTGGCTTGCTTCCTAAACGTATTTCAAAAATAACCCAAGGAAGCATTTTGTTTGAAGGCCAGGATTTAACCAAAATAACATCCAAAGAATTTCAGAACATTAGAGGTAACGAGATTGCCATGATATTTCAAGAACCTATGAGTTCTTTAAACCCTTCCATGACTTGTGGCAAACAGGTACAGGAAATTATATTACAACACATAAATCTTTCTAAAAAACAAGCTCAAACAGAAACTTTAGAGCTTTTTGAAAAAGTAAAACTCCCAAACCCTAATCGGGTTTATAAGGCCTATCCGCATGAAATTTCAGGAGGACAAAAGCAACGGGTAATGATTGCCATGGCTATAGCTTGTAAACCTAAAATACTAATTGCAGATGAACCTACCACTGCTTTAGATGTAACTGTTCAAAAAGAAATTATTCTTCTTTTAAAGCAGTTGCAAGCTGAACAGAATATGAGCATTATTTTCATTTCCCATGATTTATCTATCGTATCTGAAATTTCAGATAGAATTTTGGTGATGTACCAAGGAGATATCGTGGAACAGGGGCCCGTGGAACAAATTTTTAAAAATCCGGAACACACGTATACAAAAGCTTTGATCAACTCTAAACCCTCTTTAGACGTAAGATTAAAAAGACTGCCCACTATCAAGGATTTTATGAATAAAACGACGGATAGAAGCATTGTTTCCAATGAAGATAGAAAAGAGTTTCACGATAATATTTATTCTAAAGCACCATTATTAGAAGTTATTAATTTAGAAAAAACCTATATCTCAAAATCTGGTTGGTTTTCTAAAGCAGAAAGCTTTAAAGCTGTAAATCAAGTAAGTTTTAAGTTATATGAAGGAGAAACCCTAGGTTTAGTTGGCGAATCTGGTTGCGGAAAATCGACACTAGCAAATGCCATTCTACTTCTTGACCAAGCTACCTCTGGCTCCATTTTATATGAAGGAAAGGATATCACCAAACTATCTAAAAGCGACACCAGGAAGCTACGTAAAGACATTCAAATTATTTTTCAAGATCCTTACGCTTCTTTAAACCCGCGCATTCCAGTTGGAAGAGCTATTATGGAACCTATGAAAGTTCACGGAATTGGAGCTTCCGATAAAGAAAGAAAAGAATTGGTTTTAGATTTACTAGAAAAAGTTGGCCTAGACAACTCGTTTTTTAACAGGTATCCACATGAGTTTTCTGGGGGTCAAAGACAACGAATTGGAATTGCAAGGGCTATTTCTTTACAGCCTAAATTAATTATTTGCGATGAATCCGTTTCAGCTTTAGATATTTCGGTGCAAGCACAAGTACTTAATCTACTAAATGATTTAAAAGAGAATTTTGAATTTACTTATATTTTTATTTCACACGACTTAGCTGTTGTAAAATATATGTCCGATCAATTGATTGTAATGAATCAAGGACAAATTGAAGAAATGGATGATGCAGATATTATCTATAATAGTCCGAAGAAAGACTATACTAAAAAATTAATTCATGCTATCCCAAAGGGATTATAGCATGAATATCTTTTTAGTTAAATACATTAAACTTTTAATAAAGCGTCCAGTATTTTGCACACTAGAGTAAAGTTTACTCTCGTAATTTGTAGGTTGTTCAGGTAGATTTGGGGCAAAATTCATAATAATTAAATTTTTGGTAGATTTGGGATCTACTCTCTTTTAATCTTGAATTTATAATAGATTTGGGGCAAATTATAAATTCAAGATTTCCAAGAGTTAGGTTAATTAGTTACTTTGATTTGGTTTCGCTAATATCATAAAATTTTTAACATATTTAGTCTAAATGCATAATAAATCGTTGAAATGCACTAAATTTTAACATTTTAAATATAATAATGCGTTTTTACCTACAAAAACTAAAAAGCAGTCTATAACATAAAAACCAAAAAGCCACAATTCTACAAATATTTGAATTTAAATATTTATCGAATTGCGGCTCATTTTTTATGTAAAAAAATCCTGATGCTACACTTGAATCTTTTAAATGCTCATTTCTGGGATCTCTCCTTCAACAATTAAATTTCCCTCTGTCGCTTTTTGAATATCTTCTACAGAAATACCTGGAGCTCGTTCTAATAACTTAAAGCCTTTATCGGTTACTTCAAGAACAGCTAAATTAGTTACAATCTTTTTAACACAACCCACTCCTGTTAATGGCAGACTACATTTTTTGAGTAATTTAGACTCACCTGCTTTATTGGTATGCATCATGGCTACTATAATATTTTCGGCACTAGAAACCAAATCCATAGCACCTCCCATACCTTTTACCATTTTTCCTGGAATTTTCCAGTTAGCAATATCTCCATTCTCTGAAACCTCCATCGCTCCTAGAATGGTTAGGTGGACATGTTGTCCACGAATCATAGAAAAACTCATAGCCGAATCGAAAAAACTAGCTCCTGGTAAAGCGGTAATGGTTTGTTTTCCAGCATTAATAAGATCAGCATCTTCCTCACCTTCAAACGGAAAAGGTCCCATACCTAAAATTCCATTTTCACTTTGAAATTCAACTTCAATATCTTCTCTTACGTAATTCGCTACCAAAGTTGGAATACCAATTCCTAGGTTAACGTAATAGCCATCCTTTACTTCTTTTGCTATGCGTTTAGCAATTCCTATTTTATCTAACATTTTTTTTTGGTTTAAAGTGTCTAGAGTTATGACTGCCTAGAGTATCATTTTAATACATGCAAAAACCTCAACTTTAGTTCAGCTTAAGTATTCATAACTTTTAACTTAGTTTTTAATCTCGAGTTCTTACTGTAAGTTGTTCTATACGTTTTTCATAAGCTTCCCCTTGAAAAATACGTTGCACAAAAATACCTGGAATATGAATTTGATTTGGATCTAAACTTCCAGCTGGAACTAATTCCTCTACCTCAGCAACCGTAATTTTTGCAGAACCACACATAGCAGGGTTAAAATTCCTAGCGGTTCCTTTAAAAATTAAATTTCCTGCGGTATCGCCTTTCCATGCTTTTACAAAAGCAAAATCAGCTTTAAAAGCATGTTCCAAAATGTACATTTTCCCATTAAATTCACGAACTTCTTTGCCCTCAGCTACTTCAGTTCCATAACCTGCTGGTGTATAAAACGCCGGAAAACCGGATTGCGCAGCACGACAACGTTCCACTAAAGTTCCTTGAGGCACAAGCTCTACGTCCAATTCACCACTTAGCATTTGGCGTTCAAACTCTGCGTTTTCGCCTACATAAGACGAGATCATTTTTTTTATTTGTTTTTTATGAAGTAGTAAGCCCAAACCAAAATCGTCTACACCTGCATTATTTGAAATACAGGTCAAGCCTTTTAAGTTTAATTTTACAAGCTCGCTAATGCTATTTTCTGGGATTCCACATAGCCCGAAGCCACCAAGCATAAAGGTCATATTATCTGAAACACCCTTAAGTGCTTCTTGAACATTTGCTACTTTTTTATTAATCATGTTACTGTAATTTTTTGTAGTGGAAAAATACGAAATAAAAAAGCCATTCTAAAAAGAATGGCTAAATTAATATGCTACGGATTTTTGAAAAAATCTAAAAATCCAATTCATCAGGTATTTCATTCTCTGGTGTAGAACCACCTGAATTTCCATCAGGATTATATTTTGAACAATCTACTTCTATTGAAAGGTCTACTGGTCTTTCAAAATCTGAAGTCGACACATCTAAATTTTTATCTTCGATACAGCTTTTCATATAAACTCCCCAAATTGGTAATGCCATAGATGCTCCTTGACCATAAGTTATGCTTCTAAAATGTGCTGCTCTATCTTCGGCTCCAACCCAAACTCCAGTTACTAAATTTGGTACCATTCCCATGAACCAACCATCACTTTGGTTTTGTGTTGTACCGGTTTTACCTGCTATAGGGTTTGTAAAAGCATACGGGTAACCTGTCATTATTTCTTTGTAAACCCCACTACTTGGCATCCAAGTACGTCTTAGTCTAGCTCCAGAACCTCCTTCGGTTACACCTTCCATTAACTTAACAGTAACGAAAGCCGCTTCTGCGCTTAAAACATCTCTAGTTTCTGGGGTGAATTGATATAAAATAGTCCCATTTTTATCTTCTATATGTGTTACCATAACTGGTTTGGTATAAACACCTTGATTAGCAAAGGCAGAATAAGCACCAACCATTTCATACACGCTTAAATCGGCCGATCCTAAAGCAATAGAAGGCACAACAGGAATATCTGCTTCCACACCTAACTTTTTAACTAAATCGACAACAGGTTGTGGGCCAACTTTATCCATTAACCTAGCTGTAATGGTATTTATAGAATTTGCCAATGCGCTTTTTAAAGTTCGTGAACCACCATAAGAACCATCAGAATTTTTAGGAGTCCACGGTTCTGGATTTCCAAATTTTCCAGCCTCTATGGTTATTTGTGTATTTGGAAGCTCATCGCAAGGAGATAAATGCAATTGATCTATAGCTGTTGCGTAAACAAAAGGTTTAAATGTAGATCCAACTTGTCGCCTAGCTTGCTTAACGTGATCGTATTGAAAATGTCTGTAATTCATTCCACCAACCCAAGCTTTTACATGTCCGGTTTGCGGATCCATAGACATCATTCCTGGGTGTAAGAACGACTTGTAGTAACGCATGGAGTCCATAGGTTTCATTATGGTATCTATTTCACCTTTCCATGAAAAAATACTCATTTGCGTTGGTTCGTTAAAAGAGGCGATAATTTCATCGTCACTTTTATCTAAATCGTACTTCATATGTCTCCAACGCTCGCTTTGTCTCATAGAACGATTCATAAGTGCATCAATATCACTTTTGCTCAATTCTAAAAATGGTGCCGTTGGATTTCTATCTGGTGTATTTTGTTTATCAAATTCTGCTTGAAGTCTAGGCATATGTTGAGCTACCGCATCTTCAGCATATTTTTGCATTCTAGAATCAATGGTCGTATAAACCTTCAAGCCATCGCCATATAGGTTGTATTTTTCACCATCTGGTTTTGGATTGTTTCTTATCCAATCCTTCATAAAACCATCAAGATACGCTCTAAAGTAAGTAGCAATTCCATCGCGATGTGATTGTGGTGTATAACGTAAATCCAATTCTGTTTTTTGAAGTGAATCCTTCACAGCTTCAGAAATATAATTATACTTCTCCATTTGACTTAAAACCACATTTCGTCTGTTTCGGGTACCAACTGGATTTCGGTGTTCTCTCGGGTTGTAAAGTGAGGAGTTTTTAAACATTCCTACTAACATAGCCGATTCTTTAATATCTAAATCTTTAGGTTCTTTATCGAAATAAATACTAGCTGCAGAACGGATACCGTCTCCATTATTACCAAAATCGTAGATATTAAAATACATGGCAATAATTTCTTCTTTGGTATATTGACGTTCTAAACGAGTTGCAATAACCCACTCCTTTATTTTTTGGGTATACTTATCCCAACCTTTAGATCTAACTCCAACAAATAATTGACGTGCTAACTGTTGAGAGATGGTACTAGCACCTCCTTTTTTTCCCATGAAAAAGATAGCTCTTAAAGTTCCTCGTGCATCAATACCAGAGTGGTCGTGAAAACGGGCATCTTCTGTTGCTATAAGAGCATCTACCAAGTGTTTTGGTAAATCATCGTAATCTACAGGTGTTCTATTATCGTTAAAATAAAATTTACCTAAAGTCTTTCCGTCGGAAGAAATGATTTCAGTTGCTAAATTTGTTTTAGGGTTTTCTAATTGAGTATAATCTGGAAGCTCACCAAACACGCCCCAAGACGCTAATAAAAATACTAGTACAACAAATAAAATACCTGCAATAAAAAGTTTCCAAAACCAGCGAACATAGCTTGAAAAATCTTGAGTTTTTTCTGATTGTTTCTTTTTTTCTTTAGCCATATATATTAAATAACTTAAGATTAAACGTCCTTAAGTTTAAAAAATTATCTTAATTACTTTTGAATTCTTTCAATACGAAATCCAACATCTGTGATTCCCTCTAAATTAACAACGCCTTTTTCTTTTCCATTTTCTCTCATGGCTTGTTGAATGTTCACAATATAATCTCCAGATTCATTAAAAATCACTTGCTCCTTATACCACAACTTATTTTCTTTTATATCGGCAAATCCTGTACCTAAAAACTCACCACTTGGCTTTGCCATTTTATACTCTAAGGTATCTTTTAAAGTTTTTCCATGTGGGAATTTCATCTCCACAATTAAAAAGAGATTGTTGTATTTATATTCGTTATTGTTTCTAAGGTTTACAAATAGATTATACGGATTTAAAGTGTCTGGCGGATTGATCTTAAAGCTTACTATAGAATCTTTATGCCATTTATTGGGCACCGATTTATAAGTATCGTAAACACTTTTAGAATCGCAAGATGCAATAAGTAAGGCCACAAGAATGAACAAGGCACTATTTCGCATTTTTACTATTATTTTGAGGTTTTCTCCTTTTTTTAGATTTATTTCTATTGTTTCTTTTGTTTTTCTTAGCAGGTCCTTTCGTATCGAAACGAGTTAAACTATCTTGTCCTACTACGTTTTCAAATTCATTTTTAGTTTCTTGAATAAGTTCTGAAGCATATTCCTCCAAACTAGCTACTTTCACTTTCTTCTTATTCAGCTCTAATATTTCTTTGGCTTGATCTTTTGTAATTACATGCCAATTACTCCATTCGCCTTCATAAGCATACCATAAATGGCCTTTAAAAATATCGGATTTTTGATAAACTGCAACACCTTTTTCTGTTATTAGCTTAACATCGGTTCTAGGGAAATCTTTAAGTGCATCTAAATAGGTATCCAATTCGTAATTTAAACAACATTTTAATTTTCCACATTGTCCGGCCAATTTTTGAGGATTCAAAGATAGTTGTTGATAACGCGCGGCAGATGTACTAACCGAACGGAAATCTGTTAACCAAGTGGAACAACATAATTCTCTTCCGCATGATCCAATTCCTCCAAGTCTAGAAGCTTCTTGACGAAAGCCAACTTGCTTCATTTCGATTCGGGTTTTAAATTCTTTAGCAAACATTTTAATAAGCTCTCTAAAATCTACACGATCTTCAGCTGTATAGTAAAATGTGGCTTTACTACCATCACCTTGAAATTCGATATCAGAAATTTTCATTTGCAATTTAATCTCAATTGCAAATTGGCGAGCTTTCACCTTCATTGGTTCTTCTTTGTCTCTATATTCAGACCAAATATCAATGTCTTTTTGTGATGCTTTTCGATATATTTTGAAGACTTCGTCACCTGTTTCAGAAACCTTTTTACGCTTCATTTGGATTCTAACCAATTCTCCCGTAAGGGTTACAACACCAACATCATGACCAAATTGTGCTTGTGTAGCAACTACATCTCCAATGCTTAGAGTTAGTTTTTCTGTATTTTTATAATAATGTTTTCTGCCGTTTTTAAAACGTACTTCTACCCAGTCAAAAGGTTCTTGACCATCTGGAAGTGACATATTGGCCAACCAATCGAATACGGTTAGTTTATTGCAGCTATCTGTGCCACAAGTGCCATTGTTCTTACATCCTTTGGGTTGACCGTCTTTTCCAGTTGAACAACTGTTACAAACCATAAAATTTTTGTATATATTGATTCTGAAAACCAAAAGTTTTTCAGAAGGAGATTAATAATCCTTTTCAAGATGTAAAGATAAGATTATTTATTAAGTTTAAATACATATCGTTTCGCTTGCTTTTGCAAAACAACACTTAGCACAAGTTGTTGCCTTACAGTATTTTAAATAATTTATTTTGAAATTTACTGGTTTTAAATTGAAAATTTTATCATTTCAATGCTCACATTTTTATGTTTTTACGATTATCAATTAAATCACTAAAACAAATAATTATGAGACCCTACTTTACATTAGCTCTTTTTGTTGTTGCAATTATAGCACCCTCAGTGTTTGCTCGAGCTCAAGATTTCAACTCAGTAATGACAAGTGCTGAATACAAATTTAATGAAGAAAAAATACCCTGTTTAACCGAAGAACACAGGGAGAGCATTAAGATTGAAACAACTAATAATATAGAAAAATTAAGGCTTCAAAATAAATTAGCTTTTAACAACAGTCATTGGCGTGACAGTCACCCTGAATTTATTTGGCCAGTACAACAAGCTGCCGGTTTTAACTACAACAATACTTGGTCCATTTCTGGCTATGTCGATCATAATTCAGCCTATCCTAACCAGTTAACAGATTATAATTGCGGCAATAGAACGTACGATTCATCAAGTGGATACAACCATCAAGGTGTTGATATCTATTTATGGCCTTTTATATGGAAACAAATGGACGAGGGTCAAACTGAAATTATTGCGGCTGCTCCTGGCCAAATAATTGCTAAACACGACGGGGAATTTGATAGAAGCTGTAGCTTTAATAATAATATTTGGAATGCTGTTTATATTCAGCACAATGATGGTAGTATAGCTTGGTATGGACATATGAAAAATGGCTCTGTAACCACTAAAAATGTAGGAGACATGGTAACTTTAGGCGAGGTAATAGGAACGGTTGGGAGTTCAGGAAATTCAACAGGACCACATTTACATTTTGAAGTTTACACCGATAACTCCTACACGCAATTAGTAGATCCATTTTCAGGCACTTGTAATAATATGAATACAGTTAGTTGGTGGGAATCCCAAATTCCATATAACGATTCTGGAATTAGCGCCATGTTAACACATCATAGTCCACCAGATATTTTTCCTACCTGTCCAACTACTGAAACTCCAAACACAAGTGATGTTTTTGGTACCGACGATACCATCTATTTTGCTGCTTACTTTAAAGATCAAGTAGCGGGTGATAATATACATTTATCTATTATTAAGCCTGACAATTCTTATCTTTACGATTGGGATATTACTGTTCAAACTACTGCTTCTTCATGGTATTATTACTGGTATTTTTATGGGGTATACGATCAAGAAGGCGAATGGAAATGGCAGGCAACTTATGCTGGTGAAACTGTAACCCACACCTTTCATGTAGGTGCTTTAAGTGTTAATGAAGAGGTGTTAAATACAACAGCCATTTATCCAAATCCTACAACAGATAATGTTTCTATAAGAACTACAACAAATTTAGAGTCCGCTTCTCTTTATGACCTTAGTGGGAAATTGATAAAATTTATACGATTTAACGAAGCGAGCTCCTATAATGTAGATCTTTTCAATATTTCAAAAGGCATGTATTTTCTAAAGATTACATCAGCTGATGGGGAACAAGAGAGTTTTAAACTAGTCAAACAATAACATTTAATTAAATTCAATCTCGTAATTAAGTCTGTTTGCTAAAGAGTTTAGCTCTTTTTCAGATTTAAAAATATTAGACCATAACAACTTGCTCCACCCTATTTTACTAGAGTACGTATTAAAACTTTCGTTTTTCCAATCAAAACCATCGCGCCAGAATTTTTGAGGAGAAATATAACAAAAGGTATAATCAAAAATTAAACTGGAAGCATTGGCGCTTTTATTTTTAGGAATGGCATTAGGAGCCATTAAAATGATATGATTTTCTTTACACTGACTCCTAATCCCTTCTATTAATTGTGGATAATCATCTCGAATACTATCTAAATCAAAATCGTTGTACTCGGTATTTCCAATTTTTTGAATCGGTCGAATTTGAAGAATGTCGAAGCTTTTACCATTAAAATGCTTAAAAAAGTCAGCTAACTCATAGAAGTTATCCTTATTAAAGGTGTAGTTAATCCTTACCTTAAAATGGTATTTCTCTTTTAATTTTTCGAATGCATTAAAAGCATTATGAAATTTTTCATAACTAGCCTTTTGCATAAAACTTTCATAGCTTTCTTTATGTACCCCATGAAGGGAAATGGTAAACTCGTCTAGTCCTGCTTTTAAAAGCGCTTCAATTTTTTCTTCATCCAACAAATTAGCATTGGTTGTAATAGAAATATATGGCACGTCGTAGGCTTTTCCTAATTCTACAACTTTTACTAAATCTTTATATAGAGTTGGCTCGGTTCCACAACCAATTTGAAGTTTTAAAGCACGCTTAAAAATGGTTTTTGCTACCTTCTCTAATTCCTCGTCTTTAAATTGTCCTTTTAAAGTTTTTACATAATCGGCATCGGTAAAATAACACATTTTACAGCGTAAATTACAGGCCATAACAGGATCTAAATTGACTGCTAAATACCGTTGATTAAACTTATGCAACAAATAGAGCCCCAGGAATTTAATCCTATGGCTTTTTATTTTTCTATTTAGTTGCAAAAGTTTATATATGTTCATTTAATCTGCCTTTTTGAAATTCTCGAAAATGTTGCGTAAATCCTTTTTATAAGGCAAATGGTCTGCGCGCCCTTTTTTAAAGATATCGTTGCTATTCCCTTGACCTCTGCGAAGTGCTTTCTGCTCTTCATAAGGCAATTGAATTATTTCTTGACAAGTTGAAGAACAACAGTTTTCCATTTTTTCTTTACAAGCATCGCACTGTATAAACAATAAGTGACAAGCATCATTGGCGCAATTGGTATGTAAATCGGCCGGCTCACCACATTGATGGCATTGCGCAATAACATCATCTGAAATACGCTCAGAACGACGTTCATCAAACACAAAATTTTTACCTATAAATTTATTTTCTAAGCCTTTAGCCTGTACTTGTCTAACATAATTGATAATTCCACCTTCTAGCTGATAAACATTTTTAAATCCTTTATGCTTGTAATATGCACTTGCTTTTTCGCAACGAATTCCACCCGTGCAATACATAACTAATTTTTTATCTTCTTTATAGTCTCTTAAGTCTGCTTCAATAATGTCTAAAGATTCGCGAAACGTATCCACATCAGGAGTCACAGCGTTTTTAAAATGGCCGATTTCACTTTCGTAGTGATTTCTCATATCTACCAAAACTACGTTTGGGTCGTCTATAAGTTTATTGAATTCTTCTGCTTCAACATGAATTCCTTTGTTTGTTACATCAAAGGTTTCATCGTTTAATCCGTCTGCCACAATTTTATCGCGCACCTTCACTTTCAATTTTAAAAATGAGAAGTTGTCGTGTTCAATAGCAATATTCAGTCGGACGTTTTCTAAAAACGAAATAGAATCTAAATGTTCTTTAAACAGATTGAAGTTATCTGCAGGAACTGAAAGTTGGGCATTTATGCCTTCATGAGCCACATAAATTCTACCTAGAACATCAAGTTTGTCCCAAGTTAAAAATAAATGATCTCTAAAAATTACTGGATTTTCAATTTTGGCGTATTTGTAGAAAGAGATAGTCAAGCGTTCTTTTCCAGCTTGCTCAATAAGGTCTGCTCTTTCTTTAGCGCTTAACGTATTGTACAGTTGCATGCTATACTAATTTTTTAAGGTTAAAGTAAATATTTTTCATTTTGGCTTAAGCCTCCATGTATTTTAGGTGCAAATGTAGTGTTTTTTATTTTTTATGGATTTACTTAAACCAAAAAGCACTTTATAAAATTTATAAAGTGCTTTAAGTAGACTAACTCGTTATTAATATTTTTTAATTTATTTTCTAAATCGAAAAAATATTTTACGAGTTAACCCCCGTCGGCTTTACAGTTGCTATTTAAAAAGACAACAACTGTAAAACCTAAGGACAAAATACATTTTTTAAAAAATTTCATTTGCTTAAAATTTTAATAGTTTTTTAAAATTGAATAAAAATTAAAATGCTTTTTAAAATCCTTCATAATTAAATTTAAAACTATGATGTATTGTAAGTGAGCTTGTTTTTTTCTTTTTCACAGTTAAAATTTTCCCACTTTATATAGTAGATGCAGAAAGTATAAAAAGGTTGCGTGATAAAATTGTAAAGTGAAAAAAGAAGTAGTATTTTAGCATTACTTTTACAAGATAAAAACAAGAGAAATGAGCAGCGAAAAAGAAGCAAAATTAAAAGCCCTTAAACTTACTTTAGATAAATTAGATAAAGCTTACGGTAAAGGAACCGTTATGAAGATGAGCGACCAAGCGGTTGTGGATGTAGAGTCTATTTCTTCAGGTTCTTTAGGCTTAGACATTGCCTTGGGAGTTGGAGGATATCCAAGAGGTCGTGTTATTGAAATTTACGGTCCAGAATCTTCTGGTAAAACAACCCTAACCTTGCATGCTATTGCCGAAGCGCAAAAAACTGGAGGTATTGCTGCCTTTATTGATGCGGAACATGCATTTGATAGAACTTACGCAGAAAACCTAGGTATAGATATAGATAACTTAATTATTTCGCAACCAGACAATGGAGAACAAGCTTTAGAGATTGCCGATAACTTAATTCGATCTGGGGCTATAGATATTGTTGTTATTGACTCAGTTGCGGCATTAACACCAAAAAGTGAGATTGAAGGTGAAATGGGAGACTCTAAAATGGGCCTTCACGCACGATTGATGTCTCAAGCACTTAGAAAATTAACAGCCTCGATAAGCAAAACTAATTGTACGGTAATTTTTATTAACCAATTACGTGAGAAAATTGGGGTAATGTTTGGAAACCCAGAAACAACCACTGGTGGAAACGCTTTAAAATTCTATGCTTCTGTAAGATTGGACATTAGACGATCAACACAGATAAAAGAAACAGATGGAAATGTTACTGGAAACAAAACCAGAGTTAAGGTGGTTAAAAATAAAGTAGCTCCTCCATTTAAAATGGCAGAATTTGACATTATGTATGGGGAAGGAATCTCAAAAGTTGGTGAGATTTTAGATATAGCAGTCGAGTTTGAAATAGTTAAGAAAAGTGGTTCTTGGTTTAGTTACGGAGACACCAAATTAGGACAAGGTAGAGATGCCGTGAAATCTTTAATAAAAGACAATCCAGAACTCCAAGACGAACTGGAACAGAAAATTAAAGAACTTCTAAAAACAAATAAAGAGTAACGTTAAAAATCCCGAAATAATTCGGGATTTTTTAATTTATAACGCAACCATTTAATACTTTTTGCATCTACAAGATAAATATGTATTAATAATGAAGAATTTTGTAGCCTACTGCTTATTAGCCCTTTTCATTTTTTCATGTAGTCCTGAAAATGATGACATTCAGAATGTTTCTTATGAAATACTACCTGTAGAAAGCGCCATTTTGCCAGATGAATTCCATTTAGGCGATAGCTATCAAATTACATTAACTTATATTAGACCTTCCACCTGTTATGCTTTTAATAATATTTATTATTTACAAGAAGCTAACGAACGTACGGTAGCAATTGTTGCAGCCAAGGTTTCGAGTAATAATTGCGAAACATTGAATGAAGAAACAGCAATTACATTTAATTTTAAAGCAAGCCAAAGCGGAACTTATATTTTTAAATTTTGGCAAGGAGGTGACGATTACGAAGTTGTTCATGTTCCCGTAGTAGACTAAACTTTGTTAAATTAATACGCAATCATTTGGGTTTAAAACAACTCATACAAAAATGTAGTAATAATGATACAAAAGCACAAGCAGAATTATACCAGCTCTTTTCAGCTAAATTATTTTCTGTATGCTTAAAGTATTGTAAAAATTATGCAGAAGCGGAAGATAATCTGCAGGATGCTTTTGTGACTATTTTTGAGAAAATATCGCAATATAAACACAAAGGTTCATTTGAAGGTTGGTTAAAACGAATTACCATAAATACAGCATTACAGCGCTATAGAAATCAAAATGTTTTTGAGATTATAGACGACAAAAATATTGAAGATGTAGAGGTAACGATTGAAGAAGATGAGGATATTTCTTTGGAATTTCTTTTAAAGATCATTCAAGAGTTGCCTGATCGATACAGATTGGTTTTTAACCTCTATGTGCTAGACGATTATTCTCATAATGAAATAGCAACAATGTTAGATATAACTACAGGTACCTCAAAATCGAATTTGGCTAGAGCCAGGAAGATTTTAAAAGACAAAATTGAAGATAACAAAACAAGTTTTAAGAAGCATATCTTGTAATGGGCGATAAAAAACATATAGATAGAGTTTTTCAAGAAAAATTCAAGGACTTTGAAGCTACTCCAAACCCAGAAGTTTGGGCCAACCTTCAAAAGAAATTAAACAAACAGGAAAAAGACAGAAAGAAGGCATTCCCTTTTTGGTATAAACTAGCTGGAGTGGCTGCACTTTTACTTTTACTATTAACTATTGGCGGTTTGCTAAACACTGAGAATCCCATCATTGAATCTAATAAAACAAAGGTTGTGGATACGGAAAACACTTTAAAAGTGAAAGACAGCAACAAATCTTCTACTAAACCCAATACAAACTCAATTATTGAAAATACCTCTAACGAAAAGAATAGTGCTTCTTCTGATGACTATAGCAACACTCAAATTAGCAACAAAAATTCAAATAGGTCACAAATAGCTTCAGATGAAGAAGCAAAAACAAAATCTTTCAACCAGAGAAATAAGCTCCTCAATAACGAATATTTAAACAAAAATATAACGAATCCTTCATCTAAAACTCATACAAAGGATACGCGTATTACAAAAAACACCAACAGTAACAATCAGGTAAATTCAAAAGAAAGTCCAGATAATATTACGAACCAAATCACCGATAAAAACCCGATTGAAAACAAAAATAATATTGCTTTAAACCAAACAAACCGTAAGGACAGTAAATCAGGTTCTGATGTAAAATTTGACCAAACAAAAACGGATAAGCAATTACATAACCTAAACAATAAGCCGGTTGACAATCAAATTGTTTTAGATAAAAACATAGAATCGGAAATAGAAAAACCTAAAACAGAAGAACTGATTAATACCGATTTAACGATAGAAGAAGCCATTGCCGCCAATGAAGATTTAATTAAAAAGGAGAGTGATGAAATACTGAATAGATGGCAAGTTTATGCCAATATTGCCCCTGTTTATTATAACTCGATGGGAAAAGGCTCGCATATTGACCAACAATTCACAAGCAATTCTAAAAGTGGAGAAGTGAACACAAGTTATGGTGTAAATGTTAGTTACAATTTAAATGAAAAGCTATCGGTACGTACCGGATTAAGTTCACTTAATTTAAGTTATGATACTAACGACGTGGTTCTATATAAAACCTTAGCAAGTGTTAATTCGGCTTCAAACTCATTAAAAAACATAAATCTATCCAATGGCAACGAAGGCCTTACAGCTTTAAGTGCAGATAATTTTAGTGTTAGCCAAGTGGACAATCTACTAAGTCCAAAATCAAATGCTGCAATAAGTCAAAGAATTAGTTATTACGAAATTCCAATGGAATTAAATTATAGAATTGGAAGCAAGAAATTGGGTTTAAATATCATTGCGGGATTTAGCTCATTTATTTTAGATGACAATAATGTTTATTCCGAATTACAAGGAGAGAAAACCTATATAGGCGAGGCTAATAATATCAAGAACTTGAGTTTTAGCACCAACCTAGGAGTTGGGATAGACTATAAGTTTTCTGAAAAATTCAAGTTCAATTTAGAGCCTACTTTTAAATACCAATTAAATGCATTCGAAAACACTGCTGGAAATTTCAACCCATATATTATAGGGATTTACACCGGTTTTAGCTATAAATTTTAGTTAGATTAGATTTGTATTTCCTAGAATTAGGAATGAATGATGGTCTCAAAAAAGCTGCTCCGTGCCAAGAGCGGCTTTTTTATTTATGTGCCTCCAAGGTTCTTAAAATAATGTTTCGGGCTTTATTGTTTACTTCCTTTGTTTCTTTAATAGTTAATCCTTCTGTTTCAATAAATGGATGTATCTGAACACGCATTTTACCCGGACGTCCACTAAAAAACGTATAAGAAAAAAGTCTTTTATTGTCTAAAAAAGTTATTGGAACCACTGGAATTTGATGATTAATAGCCAATCTAAAAGCACCGTCTTTAAAGGAGTCTAATATAATATGTTCGTCTGGTACTCCTCCTTCAGGAAAAATACAAATACTTGCTCCTTGTTTCAACCGTTTTTGAGCTCTTAAAAACACAGCCTTCCTACTACTTTCAGAACTTCTATCGACTAAAATACAAGTACGTTTATAGAAAAATCCAAAAAGTGGAATTCTTGCCAACTCCTTTTTACCCACAAACACGAAAGGATTCTTTACTGAAACCAACATGAGCATAATATCCGCCATAGAGGTATGATTAGCAACAAACATGTAGCTTTTATCAGGGTCTGGTGTTTGTTCACGTTTAACATTCCAAACAAACCCCATTCCAACTAAAATAAACTTAGCCCATAAGCGTGCTAATTTAAAAAAGTAAGGATACCAAGACTCTTTAAGTATTGATATGACCAAAAATGGAAATAAAATTATAATTGGGATGGCCACAAGTATGTAAAACCAAATCCGATATAAAATCCAAAATAAATACTTAAATATTCTCATCGAAGCCAAAACTAATTAAATTTATTGAGCTATTGCATCAAAAAAATTACCTTTGTATGATCAAAATAAGATTAAGTTTAATTTAAAGAAATTCCCACCATTGTGGGAAAAAACTATGGCAAGAATACTAACAGGCATTCAAAGTACGGGAACACCACATTTAGGAAATATCTTAGGTGCATTAATGCCAGCTATTAAAATGGCGAATGATCCTAAAAACGATTCGTTTTTGTTTATAGCAAACCTACACACCTTAACCCAAATAAAAGATGCTGAACTTTTACGAAGCAACACTTATTCTACTGCTGCTACTTGGTTGGCTTTTGGATTGGATGTAGAGAAAACCGTATTTTATAGACAAAGTGATATTCCTCAAGTAACAGAATTAACTTGGTATTTAACATGTTTTTTTCCGTATCAAAGATTAACTCTTGCACATGGCTTTAAAGATAAAGCAGACAGATTAGAAGATGTTAATTCCGGTTTGTTTTTCTACCCAATGCTTATGGCTGCCGATATTTTATTATACGACGCCAACATCATTCCTGTAGGGAAAGACCAATTGCAACATATAGAAATGACCCGTGATGTAGCTTCTCGTTTCCATACAAGAATGGGAGAAACCTTTGTAATTCCTGAAGGGAAAATTCAAGAAAACATCATGCTTGTTCCCGGAACCGATGGTGGAAAAATGAGTAAAAGTAGAGGAAATATCATCAATATATTTCTAGACGATAAAAAGCTCCGCAAACAAATTATGTCTATTGAAACAGACAGTACGGCGCTTGAAGATCCTAAAGATTGGAGCACTTGTAACTGCTTTGCAATTTATAGTTTATTGGCTTCTGAAGATCAAATAGAAACCATGAAAGCCAATTACGAAAAAGGAGGTTATGGCTACGGACATGCTAAACAAGCTCTTTTTGAATTGATAGTTGAAAAATTTGCAATCGAGCGCGCACGTTACCATTATTACATGAATAATCTAGACGAAATAGACAGATTACTAGCCATTGGAGCAGAGAAAGCCAAAGTTGTAGCTAACGACGTATTAAAACGAGTTCGTGAAAAAGTAGGGTACTAAACCTATTTAAATTATGAAATCCCTGTCTACTTGCTAGGCAGAAAATATTTATAAGGGAAAATCTTTTCTGAAATCCTTTGTAAAGAATTGCATAGCTGCCTAAATTCATTTAAAAGAGAGATTAGCTCCATTTTTAAGGAATTTAGGCAGCTATTTTTATACTTTATAATGGTTAAAATAACAAAGCTGTTTTCTAATAAATAAAGTGTTTGTAATAGGATTATTTCTAAGATATCTGAGTTTTAAATAATCTCGAATAACTTTCCAGGCAAAGGCCTTACCACGCCCTTAAGCTCCAAATTCAATAATATACTTGCTGTTTTATAAGTAGGTAAATTACACTCTAAGGCAATAACATCTAAAAGTTGTTTATCCTTTTCCTTCAGATAATTATAAATTATTTTTTCTTCATCGGTAAGTTCTACAAACAACTGTTTCTGTACAGGTGCTTTTTTAAGTTCTTCCAATTCCCAATTCAACATATATGGAATATCTAATGGGTTTGTCAAAACATGTGCTTTTTGGAATTTAATTAAATTATTACATCCCAAGCTTTGACTATCAGTAATTCTACCAGGCACCGCAAACACATCTCTGTTATAAGAATTCGCAATATCTGCAGTTACCAAACTACCGCCTCTTTCGGCAGATTCTATAACGATTGTTGCTTCACTTAAACCGGCAATTACACGATTTCTCTTTAAAAAGTTATTTCTTTCAAAAGGAGAAGTACTCCAAAAATCTGTAAAAAACCCTCCATTTTTTTCAACATCAGCCACATATTTTTTATGAGATTTCGGATAAATTTGATTCAAACCATGAGCTAAACAACCTATGGTTTGCAAATTATTATTTATTGCGGCTTTTTGGGCAGTAATATCTGTTCCGTAGGCAAATCCAGATACAATAACTGGATTATAAATAGCTAATTCCTCAATTAATCTATTGCAAAATGCCATTCCGTAAGTTGTAATTTTCCTAGTTCCAACCACGCTTATAATTCGTTGTTTTTTTAAATTGATGTTACCCGATTGGAATAATAAAATAGGACTATCAATGCAATGTTTTAATTTTTCCGGATAATCCGGATCTGCAAAATACAACGTGGTGATGTTGTTCTCCTTGATGTACTTCAACTCCTCTTCCGCAGCTTCAAAATTAAGTTTGTTAAACAAATCCTTAATCACTAAACTGCCAATACCATCAATTTTAACTAAGTTCTGTTTTTTCTCTTTAAAAATTGCTTCCACAGAGCCACAATGAGAGATCAACTTTTTAGCAGTAATATCGCCAATATTAGGTACGTGCTGCAAGGCCAAAATATATATTAAACTAGTCTCGTTCATTTTAATGTTTTGACAATGAAACTACAAGTAAAGAAATTTTATGATGTTAATAAATAGTTCAATCGAATTTTTGTTCGCAGTCAAAATTTGCTAACTTTGTTTTTATGCAATTAGAATCATACATAAGCGACTTATTATATAGATATGAATGTGTTACAGTTCCTGAGTTTGGAGCTTTTTTAACACAACGTGTTTCAGCAACTATTCACGAATCTACCAATGCCTTTTATCCTCCGAAAAAGAAACTATCTTTTAACGAGCAAATTCAGGCAAACGATGGTATTTTAACCCATTATATAGCTGATGTAGAAAAAATTCCTTTTGAAGAAGCTTCAAGAAAGATTGAAAAACGCGTCAAAGCTTTAAAATCTTATTTAACTGAAGGCGAAACTATTTCTTTTGATAATATTGGAGAACTTTCATTAAATAACGAGGGAAAAATACTTTTTGAACCTTCGTACCATTTAAACTATTTAACCGATGCATTTGGCTTATCGCAATTTGTGTCTCCTTCAGTAAATAGAGAGGTTTACAAAGAAGAAGTTCAGGAACTTGAGAAAGTTATTCCTATTGCAGTTTCCCCAGAAAGACGCAAATCTAAAGGCTATTTAAAATATGCTGCTATTGCTGTAATTACATTAACATTGGGCGGATTAGTTGCTTCCAATTATTATGTTGAAAATATAAACACGCAAAATCAAATAGCTCAAGAAGAAGCCAATCAGCAACTTGAAAGCAAAATTCAAGAAGCTACTTTTGTGATTGAAAATCCACTTCCAGCCGTTACTTTAAATGTGAAAAAGGAAATTGGGAATTACCATATCATTGCCGGTGCTTTTAGAGTAGAAGAAAATAGCGATAAAAAAGTAGAAGAACTTAGAAGCTTAGGATTTGACGCTAGAAAAATTGGGGTAAACAAATACGGTTTACACGAAGTAGTTTATGCTAGTTACCAAGATCGTTTAGAGGCTTTAAACGCTTTAAGAGAAGTAAAACGCTCTCATAATGCTGCTGCTTGGTTATTGGTGAAAGAATTGGATTAATTTACTGTCATTCAAAACAAAGGGAAGAAGCATTATTTTTAGAATTAACTCTACTTTAAAATTATAGATTCCTCTCATTGTTGCATTGGCAAGTTACTACCAATAAAACTAGCGATTGTTCGTTCCATATTAAATTTCAACTTCAATAACAAAAACATCATAATTCATAAGCCCAAAAATCCTAAATGGGCTTACCTTTACATTTCCATTTAATAAATTTTCAATCCATGTCTATAAAAACGCCTGAACAATCTAGAACCATCATGACAGACTTAGTGCTGCCAAGTGAAACAAACCCTTTAAACAATTTGTTTGGTGGCGAATTGCTTGCCAGAATGGATCGTGCGGCCAGTATTGCTGCTAGAAGACATAGCAGACGTATTGTGGTAACAGCATCGGTAAACCATGTGGAATTTAATCGTGCCGTGCCTGTAGGATCTGTGGTAACGGTTGAAGCCAAAGTATCTCGTGCTTTTAGAAGCTCGATGGAAATTTACTTAGATGTTTGGATAGAAGATAGAGAGTCTGGATTAAAAACCAAAGCCAACGAAGCTATTTACACCTTTGTGGCTGTAGATGAAACAGGACGACCTGTGGAAGTACCAGAATTGACTCCTGAAACCGACTTAGAAAAAGAACGCTATAAAGGCGCTTTAAGACGTAAGCAATTGAGTTTGGTGATTGCTGGGAAAATGAACCCTAAGGAAGCTACTGAGTTGAAGGCTTTGTTTGTTTAAATTATAAGAAAAGCATCTCTTCTTAAATTTAAAGAGATGCTTAATTAAGAATTATAACTGAAAAATTAAGTAACAGAAAGTCTTCTTCTTTTTATAATTTTCCAAGTCTTTTTATTCTTTTTTAATAAATATAAATAAGTTGAACTTGATGACTTACCATTTGTATATCCAATTATTACCAACGCTTTATTATTTTTATCATTATATTTTATCGTTGATAAAAACAAAACACCATCATAAACTTTTAACTTACTGTTAAAATCTGAAATATCTTCCTCAAGAACTTTGAATTCCAAACTTTTTCTACCCTTAATATCCTCTCTCTTTACTTTTAAATTTGAGATAAAATAATCAACTTTAATATCATCAATATTATTAAATAATTTAGTGTCATCATTTTTAAAGTCAAGTAAAAAAGGATTGACTGCAATTTTTAATGGCACTTTATTTAATGAATCGATAACACTTTTACTTAAAGTACTAATTGTATCTCCTTTAATAGGAGGTGGAGGTGGAGGCAATGGTTTTATCTTTGAATTAATAACTACGTTATAAATATCCTTGTCCGAATTATTTGAACAAGAAAAAACAGTAATAAAAAACACTAATATTATATAATTTATTCTTAGTTGCATATAGTTGTGTTTTGATTAACAATTACTCTATAATCATCATACTCGTCTGCTAAAGGACCCATATCTAATAAATTTCCAGCATCCCATTTTCTTAATCCATCCCAAGCAAATGATTTATAATAATCTAAGGGATAACTGTTATTATCAAATTCTCTCAATGCTTGGGTAATAGGATTAATATAATTTTTGGTCATGAAAATATGATCGATAGCATCATCATACTCACCATATAGATCAGCATAATAAGTGTAATATTGAAAAAGTTGAGGTCTATTATTAACATCTACACCATTCAAATATTGCTCAACAAATCTTGCAAGTTCAGCATGTATAGCTTCATGTAAAATTGCTTGGGCCATTTCAACTGGGCTTGTATTAACATCTTCAAAAGTAATAACAATGTAATTAGGATCACTATCATTTGTACATTGGTCGTCTGTTAATGTAAATTCTCCTACTCTAAATGTTAAATTAAAATTTGGATCATTAACAAAAGCTCCTACTGTATTTTTAAATAATGTATTGTTATCAGCAGTAAGTTTATCATATACACATTTTAACTGTACATTATTCACAAACGTAGAATCTAATATAACTCTATT
>NZ_DATGNR010000034.1:0-3005 GCF_035306605.1 Xanthomarina sp.
TACAAATATTGTACAATATCTCTTGAAACTAATAAGGGGTTTTGGAAAATATATAAGCTATCCATACAAACTTATCACGTGTTTATAAAAAGATCCAAGCAATTATTGTTTGAGATAGATAAAGGACTTAGATGTTATTTATATATTACTATGCTCTAGAACTTTAAAAAACATTAGGACATAAAAAAAAGCAGGAACAAATGCTCCTGCTTTTGAAAAATGTATTTGAGAATATCTTAGAAAGAAAACTCAACCCCAGCGTTTATAGAACCGAAGGTTGAAGTACTAGATACTGAATATCCAGGTCCAACAGCAGCAGTATACTTTCTCGAAATTCCTGAATAAGAAAGAATAGCTGCAAGACTTCCGAAGTTATATCCAGCTTTTGGTCTAAAGAAGAACCCACCGTCATTTCCATCAGGTGAAAGTCCGATTCCATATCCTAAGTCTGCACCGAAGAAGAAATCTTCAATTATGTATCTAGCAGATCCTCCAATGGGTAAAAACAGAAAACTTTCTCCTTTAATCTTTCCTCCAGGATAATCATAATCTTTCCCATTATAGAAAAAGAAACTTGCCATAGGACCAACCTTAAAGGCTTCATTGATATCAAAGAAATAAGCAAAATCCAGTTGTGCTCCGATACTTGATGCATCACCAGCATCACCTACTGGTAAAGCTATACTAGCTCCAGCTTTCATGTTTTGTGACTGTACAGTTGTAAACGCGAATACCGCAAAAGCGGCAAAAAGTAAGATTTTTTTCATAATAAAAGGGTTTAAAATGTTAATTAATTGAAATCAAAACTAACATATTAAACAGTATTCTACAAGCTTTGCAATACATAGTTATTAAAACCTTCTTAACAAAAAAGGCCACTCTAACTAAAGAATGACCTTTTACCATTATTTATATAAAAACAAAAAATTAGAATGTATATCCAACTGAAATTTGGAGAACATTATTTTTCACTTTAACATCATCATCAGTGTCATCAGCTATATTACTTAACCCTAATGCATATCTAGCTCCAAAGAAAACACCCATATCTAAACGGTAAGATGCTCCAATACCTAAGCCTATATCTAATGATTTAAATTGATCTTTGATGTCTTCACTTGCAGATTCTCCTCCTATTTCAACTTCTCCTTTTGCAGATGCAAGGAATCCAAACTGAGGACCCGCTTCTAAGGCTAAACCATCCACTACATAGTACTTTGCCATAACAGGAATACTTATATAGCTTAATTTATAGGTAAGCTCCATATCTCCAAAAAACGGATCGTTATCTTTGTACTTTGCTCCTACAGAAGAGTATAAAAGCTCAGGCTGAACAGAAAATTTTTCAGAAATCGGAATTTCAACAAGTCCTCCTATATGGAAACTAGTTCTACCGTCAAGGCTTATACCATCGTCAGGTTTAACCGACATATTAGCGAAGTTAGCACCAGCTTTAACTCCAAAACGGATTTCTTGAGAATGAGCTGTAGAGAAAGCAAATGCGGCAATAGCTGTAAAAAGTAATAGTTTTTTCATTTTATTAAGTTTTAAATGTTACCGAACAAATTAACAACATTTTAGACACTTTAACAAACTTCCCTCAATTTTTATCATCGCTGTTAGAATAATTCTCTTTTCCTATTAAACAAAAAAACAACTATACACAAATCGCTATTCATTTAAATTAATAGGTAGAATTATTTTTTATAGAGCATCAAAAAAAGCTGCTTTACTTATTTAAAATTTTAATAATCTAGATTTTAATGTATTACACAGAAGTAGTAGATGCATATAATTACAGTAGTGTATTAAATTAAAAAAGCCATCCTTTAAAAAAGGATGGCTTGGATATTTATATGTCATTCTGATAGTCTTTATAACTCAAATAAGATAAAGCAACAGAAAGGTTTTACTTGTCAATAAAACAATTTTGTAAGTCTTAGAATCCAGCTGGCAGTGGGACAGTCTTCGTGGGATTCTTCTCCATATCTACTGTTTGAACTTCTGAAAATATTTTAGTAATAAAGTTATTTTTGTAAATAATTACGTCCATATAAATATCAGGATTAGCCAAAGTATTTCCCACATAGAATTGACTATTGTTCACAAAAGCCTTTAGCCACCAAGTACCATCTTGTATATATGCATAAAACTGCTGACCTTCTACATACCTAGTTCTGTTCGTTGTAGGTTGTCCCGACGTTTTTCTAAATGAAATATTAGTATCGTTATCGCTTGACCGAAGAAAGTAAAATCCATGTACTGCTATTGTATAATTATCGGCGCTTATCTTTGTATTAAATCCACCTCTCAAACCCTGATTGGAAACATTTCGAACAACAAACTGTACATAGTTAATTGGTCCAAAGGAGCTGCTGGCAACATTATATTTATGAATTGCATCATTGTTATTAATAACTAGAAAGCTTGAGTTTTCTTCTCCAGTATAACTTCCTGGGTTTTCTAAATATAGTTTTTTCTGTACTAAAACACGCCCATTCACATCTAGGGTGGCGGTAGGAAATTCTGTACCTATCCCTACTTGAGCTAATAGACAAGCACTATTAAACAACAAAACAGTAAAAAAATAAAATACTTTTCTCATTATTTATAAATTTAAAGACCTACAGGTTTTGTTGTTGTTGCGTTTATTCCTTCACGAAAATCTACAGTTATTTTGGGTAGTTCTTTGAAGTATTTTCTATCATAAACAATCAAAGTTACATGATAGGTTATTGCATTACTTGTTTCAGCATCCCGTGACCTGTTTCTCATTTCAAGATGCCAAGTTCCATTCTCAATAAATGTACGCGTTACAAAGTTTCCTATATCCAAATAACCAGTTCCTCCCTTTACAATAGGGACTCCTTCATATCTAAAGTTTGAAAGCCCTACAATATACTTTGAAGCATCAAACTGAAGATCAACATCTTGAACATTATCCAAAGGAAAGTTCGTAAATGTGTAGTTTATAATATTTATGGGGCCAACAGAAGATTCTTTTA